>MFRQ01000055.1:9111-11083 GCA_001784615.1 Candidatus Melainabacteria bacterium RIFOXYA2_FULL_32_9 | reverse complement strand
AAAATTTACTTTTTGTTAACTTCTTAAATTAAATACAATTTTTAGTTAACATTTCTTAATGCATTGAGAAATTTAAATTTATCTAATAGAGGATAGTTAATATTTATAAATAAGTCTATATTTTATATATTACAATACTTTCAGGGATAATGTGAGGTTATTATGAAGTTAATAAGAGTAAAAAGACCAGGATATCTACAAGATATTCAAGAAGAAATGAATCGTATGATCGAAGATACTTTCGAAAGATTTGGCTTAACAGAAAATGCTCCTGAAAAAGGAGAAATTACCTGGCAACCAGCTGTAGAGTTAAATGAGCAGGACGGTAATTATCAGGTTAAAGCTGAACTTCCAGGAATCAGCAAAGATGATATTGATGTAGAAGTCGGAGAAGATACAGTTACAATTAAAGCCGAAACTAAAAAAGAAGAGGAAGAAAAAAAAGAAAACACCTATAGAAGCGAACTTAGATACGGTAAATTCATCAGAACCTTAGAATTACCTTCTAATATTGATAATACAAAAGTATCCGCAGAATTTAAAGACGGTATATTAACAGTAACACTGCCAAAAACGGAAGAGGAAAAACAAAAAACCAAAAAAGTAAAAATCGGATAATAAATTTTAAATATTTTGAGAGTATGGGAATGTTTTCTCGGCAAATAAGATTGCTTCGAGAACATTCCCATATGAATTACTTAATTTTTTCTTTTAAGGTGCTCTGACATTTACCATTGGATCTACTAGCTCTTTTCTGCAATACTTGATTAAAGGAGCTGAGTTTGATGACTACAATAATAAAAAAAGTTAAATTCAAAATATTAGAATACTTTGAATTAATTAAGTTCGAGCATACCATATTTGCTCTACCTTTTGCCCTATCAGGAATGCTGCTTGCTAAGCCTGATAGTTGGCCTCAAATTAATACTTTTTTATGGGTTATAGTTGCTATGATTGGTGGCAGAACTGCTGCTATGGCATTAAACAGGGTAATTGACGCTGATATTGATAAAAAAAACCCAAGAACAGCAAATAGAGCAATTCCTACTGGAAAAATCAAAAAAATGTCTGCCTTATTTCTTGCAATTTTTTCTTTTGGACTTTTAATATTTGCTACCTGGCAGTTACCTTTAGTATGCAAACAATTATTACCTGTAGCTATAGCAATTTTGATAGTTTATTCATACACTAAAAGATTCACTAATCTCTCACACTTAGTACTAGGATCAGCTTTAGGAGCTGCAGCAGCTGGAGGATGGATAGCTGTAAGCAGCGAAATTACTTTACCAGTTATTTTATGGGGATTAGCAATTGTTTTCTGGGTTGGTGGATTTGATATCATTTACGCTATACAGGATATAGAATTCGATAAAACAAACAATCTCTTCAGTATTCCAGCCTGGCTTGGAATAAAAAACAGTTTGTTAATAGCAAAAATCTTTCATAGCACTACTGTATTATTATTAATAATATTAGGCAGTATCTATCCTGTTGGTTTATTTTACTGGATTGGCTTAATTTTAACAGGTGTTTTATTAATATATGAAAATTCCCTATTAAAAGAAGATGATCTTTCTAAGATTAATGCAGCTTTCTTTAATGTTAATGGTTATGTTAGTATAAGTTTTTTCATCTTTATCTTTCTTGACAAAATCTTTTAAAAAACTATCCTATTAATGAAATGAGTAAAACAATAAAAATATTTAAAAATACATTAACCTATAAACTTTTATCCAGTTTGGCTAAAGATAGTATTGACTGGCTTGAAACCTTGGGTCTAATAGGAATAAATCTTATAAGCGCATTAAGATGCATTGCTACTGGATGTATCAATCTAAAAAACACAATAAATCAATCAGCAATATTCGGATTTGATTCTTTACTTATGACTTTATCAATGGTTGGGATATCGGGAATGATCATTGCTCTTCAGATTGCCTATGAAATGGTCAAACAGGGAGCTGGGGATTAT
>MFRQ01000055.1:2216-9094 GCA_001784615.1 Candidatus Melainabacteria bacterium RIFOXYA2_FULL_32_9 | reverse complement strand
AGTATCCATTATTAGGGAAATTGGCCCTATAATGGGAAGTTTTGCGGTAATATCGATGGTGGGTTCATCAATGGCAGCTGAAATTGGAACCATGAAAGTTACCGAACAAATTGACGCCATGAGGGTTCTTGGAGTTGATCCTATATATTTTCTTATTGTTCCCAGAATTCTGGCTGGCTTTTTTATAATGCCATTTGTGATTATCCTCGCTAATACGGTAGGAATTATAGGTGGCATGATTACCACCAACATCGTATCTGAATTGAGCGTGCTAAATTATATCGATTCAGTCTGGAGAGGACTAAGTGGAAAAGATATATTTGTTAGTCTCTTAAAAGCCTGTATATTTGGTGGTATGATTGCATTAATAAGTTCATCTCTGGGCTATAAAACTCAAGGTGGCGCAAAGGATGTAGGCAGGTCCACTACAAAAGCAGTAGTATGGTCATTTGTAGCTGTTGTAGTTGTAGATTACATAATCTCGTTATTATTTTTTGAATAAAAGGCATAATGATGTTAATTCAACTTAAAAACATATATAAAAGCTTTGATGATAAAATTGTCTTGAAAGATGTCAGTTTTGACGTTAATGCTGGTGAAACTCTAGCAATAGTAGGATTTAGCGGGTCAGGCAAAAGTACAATCCTTAAAATCATAAGTGGACTTACTTTACCAGACTCGGGAAATATCAAACTGGGTGACAATAATATCGGCATGGTATTTCAGTATTCAGCTTTATTTGACTCTTTAAACATTTACGAAAACGTTGCCTTTGCACTTAAAGAAAGAAAAGAGTTTAAAAAGCTTTATACTGAAGATCAAATTAAAGAAGTGGTTAAAGAAAAGCTTAGACTAGTAGGCCTTTCGGACATTGAAGATAAGGTCCCAAGTGAATTATCGGGCGGCATGCAAAAGCGTGTTAGCTTTGCAAGGGCAATAGTTACTAATCCCAAAATTATTCTATATGATGAACCAACAGCAGGACTCGACCCTGTTTCTTCTACCGTCATCGAGGATTATATTGCACAACTTAAGAGCGAACTCGATGCTGCATCAATAGTTGTAACTCATCAAATGTCAACTATAAAGAGGACTGCGGATAGGATAATTATGTTATATGATGGAGGGATAGTCTGGCAAGGTACACCAGATGAAATGGCACAATCAACAGATTCATATGCACATCAATTCGTTAATGCAAACAGAGAAGGTCCTATGCGCACAGCAGCAGGATAAATACAGACTAATTATAAACAATTACAAATATGTTTAAATCATTGATATACTGTCATTAAATAATGGAGACAAAAATATAGTTATGAAAATCTCACCTGCAACAAAAGTCGGGATTTTAACATTAATATCTCTAGTCATATTAACTTTAGGAATAATGTGGTTAAAAGGTAGAGCTATTTCTGCAGGAGAACGTACAGAAGTTAGATTTCATGACGTAGATGGAATGAGACCCGGTTCAGCCGTGCAAATGATGGGTATTAGAATCGGACAGGTAGAAGAAGTGCTTCCTGTTATCACGGATGATGAAAGTTATGTCACTGTTAAATTCGTTATAACAGAAGATGACATAACTATCCCTCAAGCATCGACTATCTCCATTCAACAATCAGGAATTATTGGAGAAAAGTTCCTGGAAATAACCCCTCCTCAAGTTCAAACAGCTCTATTGCCTATCAATCACCACATAAAAACTATTATCAATGAGAAAACACCTGTAGAATTACTGGTTGGAAATGAATATATCCCTGTAGGTGAAATTAAAAATGCTGAAATTGTTAATATAAAAACCTTAACACCTATTCAGCAAGAAAATATTGTAACAACATACGCTTATAAAATTGGATACATAGTTACAAAACCAGGTGTAATAATTCCAGAAGATTCAATTGCTAGTTTAAAAACCTTATCAGCAAGTAATCCGAATAATAAATACGTACTCAGGCTAACACCACCAAAAGATATTATTGCTCAAATTTCAGCTAACGGTAAATACACAATCGTTGAACCTATTAGACTTAAGAAGTTTTTCGATGTACAACTTGAGTCAGCCATAGCATTACAGGAAACTAATGATAAAATTAACTCATTGCTCTCTGAAGAATCAATTGATGATTTAAAAACAATTTTAAAGAATACAAAGCATTTATCTAAAGAAGCAACATCGACTCTTAGCCTGGCAACAGAACTTTTAAGAAGTTCCAAAACAGAGATAGATAATATTTCCACACTTGCGCAGGATTTATCTGGTAAAATGGTGGTTTTAGCAGATAATATAAATAATATTGTCGGTGATCCTGAAGTCAAAAATAGCCTACTATCTACCACTAAATCGATTCAAAAATCAGCCTCAAGTATCTCAGAAATGCTTGAAGATCCAACGCTCAAAGAAACCCTTGCTCTGGTTAATAATTCAGCTCAAGATTTATCTGAAATAACAAGTTATATAAATAATATAACTCAGGATCAGGAATTAAAAGGCAAGCTTGATAGCACTTTAGTCAATCTTAATGATTCATTATCTAAATTATCAGTCACTCTGGATAATGTTAACAGTTTAAATACTGAAGAAAAAGATAATTTAAAAGAAATTTTAAACGATTCCTCAGAAATATCAGAAAACTTGAAACTATTCTCCAATAAATTAAATAAAAGATTTTTACTATTCAGACTTTTATTTTAGTACTGCAATATGAAAAGATTTTTAAATAAAATCCATTATTCAGAATCTTTAAATTATAAAGAAAAAGCTCTTAAAGGGTTATTATCAGGTATTTCAGTGCTATATCACGCTGGCTCTAATATAAGAAATTTTTTGTATAGTAAAGATATTCTAAAAAAAACCAAATTGCCAGCCTTTGTTATATCTATAGGCAATTTAACGACAGGTGGAACTGGCAAGACTCCTTTAACTATTGAAATTGCTAATTATATCCAAAATTATCTTAATAAAAATACAGCTATACTAAGTCATGGCTATGGAGGACAACTTCCAACCAAAGCAATAAATGTAATTAGTGATGGCAAAACCATTTATCATGCTCCTCATGATGCAGGAGATGAGCCATATTTAATGGCAACAAAATTACAAGATGTGGCTGTTTTAACAGGTAAAAGCAGAATTAATTCTGGCAAACATGCTATAGAGAACTTCGGGGCTGAAGTTCTTATTCTTGATGATGGATTTCAGCACATTAAGCTGGAAAGAGATCTTAATATCCTTGTTATAGATTGCAATAAAAAATTTGGAAATAATCAATTATTGCCAGCAGGACCATTGAGAGAATCAATAGAAGAAATAAAAAGAGCTGACAAAATAGTTGTGGTTAATAAGAAGCCCTATGATGCAAATGTAGAAAAAGCTTGTTCTGTATTTATAGAAAACTTAAAAGCAAAATATAATAAACCTGTTTATTTATGCAGATTTACAAATGGTGAAATATACAATATTAAAACCTCAGAAGTACTTAATTCACCCGTAAGAGCCTATGCAATTACAGGAATAGCTCAGCCAGAGTTTTTCTTTAATTATCTTCAAAAGCAAAATATTGATGTAGCTATTTCAAAAGAGTTTACAGATCACCATCTTTACACTAGAGATGATCTAAAAAATATATTTACAGAAGCTAAAAAGCTTGAAATAGAAGCAATAATAACGACAGAAAAAGATGCAGTCAAATTAGCGTCAATTATTGATAAAGTTGAAACGGAAATTCCTATTTTTGCATTAAAATTAGATATAGAAATTGATTTAAGTAATTTGGTAATATCCATTACCTAAATTAAGTCCTCACTGGAATGATACTTAACTTGAGAATGTGGCTTAGAACCTATCCAGGAAATAAAAAATGTACGAGTCAGAAAAACAACCTCTGTCATTGCGAAGATTCCGAAGGAATCTGTGGCAATCTATCTATTTTACTATTAAAAGCCATTATTCAGAATTGGAAAGATCACCACGGCTTCTAAAAGAAACCTCGTGATGACATGAGACATTCCTGCACAGCCACTTAGCTTACGTTGTTGCACTACTCAATAATTTAGAGTATTTAATTAGAAAACAATTCTAAATTCATCTTGCAGTAATTGCAAAGTAAAGAAGATCAATACCACAAAGGAAAAATATCTTTAATGACTAGAATACTCGTAGTTAGATATAGATTTATAGGTGATACTATTCTTACCATACCCTTTTTGCGTAATTTAAGAAGGGCTTATCCTGATGCACAAATTGATATGCTTGTTGGACCTGTTTCAGGTGATGTATTGATTGACTGTCCCTATATTGACAATTTAATTACATTTGATACAACTAGAAAACATAAATATGAAAGCACACCAAAAGCTAAGCAGAACTTCTTTAGCTATGTTAAATTACTAAAAGAACGAAAATATGATAAAGCCTATGTACTAAAAAGATCATTATCAAGCGCTATTCTTGTATTTTTAGCTGGTATAAAAGAAAGAATCGGTTTTAATACAGAATATAGAGGATTATTGCTGACTAAAAGAGTCCAATATATTAAAAACAAGCATGAAATTGAATGTTTTCTTGACATACTAAGAGCAGATAACGTTCCTGTAACGGATAATTATTTAGAAAATTGGATTTCTGAGGATTCACGTGTAAAGATAGACCGAATATTAGAAGATTTTAATATCAAAGAAGCACCTAAAATCTTAATCCATGCTACAAGTGGAAATCCAAAGAAGGAATGGCAGCCTGAAAAGTTTGCAGAAGTAATTAAATACCTTATAAATCAAAAAGGAGCGCAAATTTTTTATACAGGCACAGAAAAAGATGACCAAATGTATGAAAAAATACATGCCTCAATAGAACATAAACTAATTATAGAACCAGTTAACCTGTGTGGAAAATTATCAATTCAAGATAGTATGGCTTTAATAAGCAGAATGAATTTTGTAGTCGGGGTCGACTCAGGCACCCTTCACATAGCAGCAGCCCTGAATACTCCTGTAATAGGAATATATGGACCTATGAATCCAGAAAAATGGAAAGCATGGGGTGATATTCATACAGCTCTTTACTCAAATATTCCTTGTGTCCCGTGTGATTTAAGGAGCAAAAAATGTCCTGAAGACAATGCCTGTCTTAAAAATATTACACCTGATATGGTAATACAGAAATGTAACGATCAATTGGATAAAATGCAAAATGTCGTCTGAATTTTACAATTTTCTTGAAGAAAATCTAAAAGAAATTAAAACACAAAATCTTTATAGAGATTTTAAGCCTGTATCTTCAAAATCAGGCCCATATATTACTTATAAAGATAAAAAGATTCTTCAAATGTCATCTAATAACTATTTAGGGTTAGCAGGTGATGAAAGACTACAGGAAGCAGCAATAAAAGCTATCGAAAAATATGGTATAGGATCTACCGGTTCAAGATTAATATCCGGAACGCACGAATTACATTTAGAACTTGAAGATAAAATAGCTAAATTCAAAAACACTGAAAAGGCTCTTGTTTTTTCAACAGGATATGCAGCTAATTTAGGAACTATAGCAGGATTATTAAACGAGAACGATGCTGTTTACTCAGACCAACTAAATCATGCCAGCATAATTGATGGGATAAAACTTTCACGTGCAAACAAATTTATCTATAAACACTGTGATATTTCTGATCTGGAAAAATTAATAAGTGAAAATCATCAAAAATATAGATTTAACGTAATTATTACCGATACCATATTTAGTATGGATGGAGATAGAGCACCTCTAAAAGAAATTGTAGAGTTAAAAGAAAAATATGAGGCTATTTTATTTGTAGATGAGGCCCATGCCTTTGGAGTATATGGCCCTAATGGACAGGGATTAGCCCATGAATTTGGAATTAATGATAAAGTTGACATACAAATGGGGACATTAAGCAAAGCCGCAGGAGTTGAAGGTGGTTATATTGCAGGTAAAAAAGAATTAATAAATTACCTGATTCATAAGTCAAGATCCTTTATTTACTCAACTGCTCCTACAATCCCCTCAATTGCTGCCTCAATAAAAGCAATTGAAATTATTAAAAAAGCTGACAATTTAAGAGATAAATTATATCAAAATATTAACTATCTAAGGTCTGAACTGAATAAAATACAGAGAAATGGGAATATTATAGTTATACCATCAAATTCTGCTATCTTTTGTATGAGAGTAGGTGATACTGAGAGAACTATCAAATTTTCAAAAAAACTCTTAGAAGAACATCAGATTTTGGCTACTGCTATTAGGCCACCAACTGTTGAAACGTCAAGAATACGTTTATGTACAATGGCATTACATAGACAACAGGATTTAGATTATCTTTTAGAAAAGCTCTCTTTGGAAATTTCAAGCCAGTTTTAATTAAAAGATGGCCTATTGGGCTAAGCTCTTTTTATAATCTGGATTTTAGAATTTACACAAACCTGTTTTCATCTATTTATACCATGACAAAAGAAAGGAAGATGCTTTAAAATTTGGTAATATCCATTACCTAACTTAGGTTAACGACTAAAGCCTTTGAAACAAATAATGAGGTATTATTGGAATAATTGATGACTTATGAGTGTGGCTTAGCCACTGAAGCAGTAAGACTTAATTTAAAGTTATCAGTTATCGTTAGAGCACTACTAAAATTTTAAATACGCAATTTTTCATGTTTTAAGTTTACACTTTCTAAATGTCTACAAGGTCACTGTCAGTTTTAGACTAAAAAATTTAATATAATGCTATTATGTTTGTACTGGGTAAATTGAGTATTTTATACAAAAAGGAGCAATATGCGCATACTTATCTCAAATGATGATGGAATCCATGCAATCGGGATTAGAACATTAGCTGAGCGCTTGGCATTCGAACATGAAGT
>MFRQ01000055.1:0-2177 GCA_001784615.1 Candidatus Melainabacteria bacterium RIFOXYA2_FULL_32_9 | reverse complement strand
TCATGCTTTAACTCTTCATAAACCCCTTAGAGTAGATGAAATTGATATAGGATTTGAAGTAGCACGTGCCTGGGAAACAACCGGCACTCCTGGAGATTGCATCAAAATTGGGGTAAGTGCAATTCTAGAAAAACAACCAGATATTATTATTTCAGGAATAAATCACGGCCCAAATCTTGGAGCTGATGTACTATATTCAGGAACGGTAAGCGCCGCTATGGAAGGTGCTGTTCTTGGTATTCCAAGTATCGCAGTATCTCTGACAAATGGACATTCAAGTCAACAAGCAGACTTTATTTATGCGGCTGACTTTATAGTTAATTTTTTGAATAAAATTGCAACTATAAATTTCCCTAAAAAGACCATATTAAATATTAATATACCTTCAATAGCAGCAAATGATATAACAGGTATACAAATCACAAGGCTCGGTACACGTATGTATACTGATACATATGAAAAACGTATAGACCCTAGAGGAAAAACCTACTACTGGTTAGCAGGAGAAATAATTGACGCTGCTGAAGAAGATGGAACAGATATTACAGCTATCAGAAATAATAAGATTTCCATCACCCCTGTAACTTTTGAGATGACACATAAAAGCGTCATGCCAGAGTTAGAAAAAGCATTTTGTGATGGAATTTGTTATTAAGAACAAGTCTCAAAAGTAAAAAATAATATAAAGAATATTCTTAAGGAAGCCTATGCGCCATGTAAGTTTGATGGTGACACAGTCACTTTTCTAAGTCATCACGAGGTGGCACTAAGTGCTAACGTGGTGATCCTGCCGATTTTGAATAATTGTTTTTAATTGTAAAATGGATGGATTGCCACAGATTCCTTTGGAATCTTCGCAATGACATTTATACACTTTTGGCTTTTGAGACTACTTGTATGGACAATAAATAAGGTCTAATAGCATTTATTTGCTAGCATAAGTCATTATCTCCAGCAAATTTCTTCTTTTCGTTTTGAGCTAATCGGTATGGACTTGCAAAAGAAGTTCCTATAGTACTCATTAATGCCTTTCTTCCATTATTTTCAGGGTCACTTATGATTTTTCCATCTTTATCAACCCTAAAAGCATGATTCATCCCTGAATCCACATAATCTCCATGCCTATTTAAAAAAGTTGCCTCTTCTTTGCTTAAGGATTTTGTTTCGACAAGTTTATCTATATCAAATAAAAGTCCATCTAATTTTGAAATTCTATCATTATATTTTTTCACAGGTTTCATATCCGTCCACATGTTTTGCAAAGCATGCATGGCTGGATAATCTTCTTCCTGGGCTAACACCTCTTTTAATGGTTTTCCAACAAACTTATCCACAACAGGAATATCTTTAGAAATTTCTGATTTTTTAAACACAACACGATTATTATCCATAATGCTATAACCGGATAAGGATCCATCTTTTCTTAAAACAGGAGAAGTATAAAACACGCCTCTGCCTTTACCGTTTACTAATGAGTTATCGGCAGATAGGTATATTCTTTCAGAATCCTCGTTATCACCATCAAATGCACCTACAGTTATAGCACCTTTTGCAAGACTAAAAAGGTTTAAATAATCAGGACCTGAATTTCCAGCAGCAATATATACAGGAACTCCAAGCTTAGTCACCTCTTCTATGGCAGAAATCATCGTATATATACCTTGAAAATTAACAAGCCTGGGATCTATATCAGAAGCAGCTTTTTCTGACATATCATCTATATTTTTAAGCCAATCACGAATTATACCTTTATATTCATGTATATTATTTCTAGTAATTGGAATTCCTAGTAAATCTGATAACTCATTAAAGCTCTTCTTATCACTAAGAGAAAAATTAATAGCTTCTATTTTTTGACCATTTTTTATACAATCAGCAATCTTATTAAAGCTTTTAATTACACTCGTTCCGCCTGCTTTCTGCCCAAATGTTCCGGGTTCAGGATGAAGTCTAAAGTTAACAACCTTAGCATCGGGAATAATAGATTTAATAACTCTATTACAAAACTTACCGTGGCTGCAATCTTTAACACCATCACCATTAACATCTATATCTTTTTCACTGAAGAGATCAACAACCCCATAAACAAAGATTACCGCATAACTAAAATATGTTAAAATATAGACATATCAAAGAGAAAAAGGAGAAAGATATGTCATTTTTTATGCTGGGAGCAA
>MFRQ01000054.1:10844-11038 GCA_001784615.1 Candidatus Melainabacteria bacterium RIFOXYA2_FULL_32_9 | reverse complement strand
AAGTGATTTATTAACGAAAGGAAATTTACAAAAATTATGAAAGGTTGTTTTGGCTGCTTCAGTCTTATTCAAACAATAATCTCAACAATAGTTATTTCTTGTCTGGCATTTGTAGTTTTGTTTCCCTGTGGCGGTTTAGAATATATCAAAACTTATATTGACGCTAACCTTCACCCAACTAAAGCAGCTATTCA
>MFRQ01000054.1:0-10830 GCA_001784615.1 Candidatus Melainabacteria bacterium RIFOXYA2_FULL_32_9 | reverse complement strand
AATATGGTGACTTTTCAAAAATACCAAAAGAATACGAATTAATTAGAGCAGTAAATATGTTTGGCGCTAACGCAATTGTTGCAGAACATACAAAAACCAATCAAAAGATGGCTATAGTAGATCCAGGTCCAATTTTAAAGCTAACAAAAAGTGATATAAACGCCACCACAGTTAATACTGAGCTAAAAAAACTTGCTACAAGGTTTAATAGTTTCCCTGTTAAATTAAGCAATATTGAATTAGGCAAAACCGGAATATTTAAAGCTTTCGATCAAGATATTCCATACATACAAATGAAGATAAGCTTAACAGGTAATGTTAATAAAAATATAGAAGGAATTATAGGAGTTATTAATGATCCTGACAGCAAAAATAAACTTATAATTTCAGGAAATGAATTTGATAAATATAATCAGAAAATTACTGAAAGCTATTTTAAAAAAATTAAATTAAAAGCTCACTCAGGAGAATAAATTACCTCTTAAATATTTATTCATAATTCAAGTTGCTACTTAAATAATCTTGGATATCATTGCAAGGTGCTTCGCACTGTCACAAGTCATCAACCCTTCCAATAATACCACTATCATTATGAGAGTACTTCGCACTGTCATAAGTCATCAACCCTTCCAATAATACCACTATCATTATGAGGGTACTTCGCACTGTCATAAGTCATCAACCCTCATAATAATACTACTATTATTATGAGGATGCTTCGCACCGTCATAAACCACAATCCTTCCAACGCACTGTCATTGCGAGCCATGAATCGTTGTAACCAGCATCAATTATTCTTGCGTGGCAATCTAGAAGCAATAAATTTATATGGCTAGTGGTAAGATTTGCAAATAATATGTTAAAAGCAAACCCCTGTCATTGCGAGGGCTTTAGCCCGTGGCAATCTATATAATATACTATTTAAACCTTAAAATCACATTAAAGTTGTACATAGGCAAGATCCTCACGTCGCTTCGGTCCTCAGGATGACATTGGGTATTATTGGAAGGATTGATAACTTGGAAAAGTGACTATGTCACTCAGGATGACAGTTCGGGAGATTGTAGCATATTATTTGTCGATCTATACACTAGTAACTTGGGTTTCATAATTAATGTGGTCAATTAATGAAAAACCTACTAGAAGGTTAGTTAGGTTGAGATTTAAATTGTGCTTAAATTTGTATAGGATAAAGAAGAGCATAATATTTTGGAGAACAATAATGGAAGTAATTGGTGCTATTAACTTATATAATGGACAATGTATTGATTCATTGGAGCCCGATCATAATGTAATTGAAGATTGTAAACCAATAAGTCTGGCAATAAAATGGAATAATATCGGTGTAAATTGGATTCATCTGGTTGATGTTAATGGTTTTAGAGAAGATAACCCAATTAATATCGATATGATAAAGGATATAATCTCAAAAGTTCACGTGCCAATTCAAGTTGCAGCAGGCATCCAGGACATAGAATCGTTTGAGGATATTCTGGCAGTTGGAGCTGGAAGAATTGTTCTGGATAATAAAGCACTGAAAAATACTGATTTTATAAAAAAGGTTTTAAATGAATATCCAGAAAAAACAGTTGTTTTACTTAATGTGGCTTCAGGAATGACGAAAATTAATGGTGATTACCATGAAAATGCCAGTGATATAGCAAAAAATCTAAAAAATCAGGGATTGGAAAGAATTATTTATCGTGATATATCTGAAAATTATGAATTTAATTATGATGATTTAATTGCTTTAGCGAAAAACGTAGAATTGCCGACTATTGCTTGTGGTAAATTAAATGATTTAGGGTCAATAAAAAAATTAAAACAAATGTCAGACTGTGAAAAAGTGAATATAGAAGGATTAATTTTATCAAAACCCTTATATGATAATACTCTTGATTTATACGAAGTAATAAAACTCATAGATGCTTATCCTTACATTGGAGATTTTTACTCAAGAGAAGATATTTGCTAGGATTTGCCTTATATAGGTAATAAGAGCTAGGTTATCCCTGATCTTTTTTATCACCTATTTATCATAAAAGATGTATAGCTTCCTAATAGTAAGCAGGCTTTCTAATGAATAAAATTATTATGGTGATTTGTATTTTCATAAAGGATCAAGAATGAATATTAAAGTTATCAAAGGGGATGAAGCTTTTCTGTCGTTAAAAGATGATTGGGATAGATTGGCAGAAAATCTGATAGCTGTTACTAAATTTGATTGGATATATAGATGGTGGAATCATTTTCAAGAGAAGAATGAGCTAAGTATTTTAATAGCTGAAAAAAATAATAAAATTGTAGGAATAGCTCCTTTATATATTGAGAATACTAAGGCATTAAAGGTTGTTCCTTTTAGAAAATTAAAGTTTTTAGGCGGAGATCTTACTGATTTTCTTGATTTCTTAATTGATGAACAGGATTATAATCGCGAATTAATATTTAAAAATTTGCTTAATTATGCACTAAATAACTTTGATTATGATCTTTTAGAATTAGGGCAAATTAATTCAGATTATCCTAATTTTGATTTGTGGAATAAATTTGCAGGGTATACAGGTTCAAAATTTACAGCCTATAAAGAAAATCATAAAATTAAACTTGCTGAATTTGTATCATACCAGAATTATTATAGACAATTAAGTAAAAACCATAGAAAAAGCTTAAAATCCAGATTAACTAAAGTAATAAATGATGGTATTGATTTTAAATATGAGTTTAAAAGCCATATAACAGAAGAAGATATAGAAATTATTAAAAAAATATGCATAAAGAGACAAAATTTTCTTTATAAAAAAGGTGATCACAAGAGATTTTGTTATTTTTTAGATAACAAAAAAACAAAATTTATTGAAGATTATTTTTGCTCTAATGATAATGATTCAAAGATGCTTGCTTATTTAAAGTTTAATGGAGTTATCATTGCATATAATTTAATATTATTAAATAAAAATACTTTCTCTATCTGGAATAGTACATTTGATAATGATTATGAATTTTATGCACCTTCAAAATTATTCTTTAATGAGCTAATTAAATACGCATTTGAGAAAAACTATGAATATTTTGATTTTATGAGGGGAAATGATCCTTACAAACTCAGTTGGACTAATAAAACAGCTTATAATTATAATTTCGAGTACAAAAAATCTCTTAAAGCTAAATTAGTATTCTCTTACAGAGAAAATGTTCCAAATTTTATTTCAAAAAGTATTAGAAATAATGAACTACCAGATTTTGAAAAGCTTAACTTATAAGTCTTTAGTATTTTTTAAAACTTCTTATACTTTTGATTTAAAATAAAAATATGCAAAATAAAGGTGTATTATATATTTGTCCAACTCCAATAGGAAACCTCGAAGATATTACTCTTCGGGCACTTCGTATTTTAAAAGAAGTTGATTTTATTGCATGTGAAGATACACGGGTAACAATAAAGCTTTTAAATCATTATAATATAGCGACAAAATTGATCAGTTATCATAAATTCAGCGAAAAACAAAAGGGTGAATATATAATTAACTTGATCAAAGAAGGGAAAAACATTGCTCTTGTATCAGACGCTGGAACCCCTTTATTGAGCGATCCTGGTTTTGAGCTGGTAAAACTTGCATATACTAATCAAATAAAAGTAGAGCCTTTACCAGGACCTTCTGCCCTTATGACAGCCATTTCTGCAAGTTATCTTGAGAAACCATATTTTGCTTTTCTTGGCTTTTTACCAAGAAGTAAAAAAGAAAAAGAGTCTTTATTAACCAAATATCAGGAAATCAATATTGTTGTATATGAAGCACCTTCAAGACTTGTAAAAACACTTGAAGAGTTATTAGATATATTTGGTAATAAAACTGTAACTGTTGCGAGAGAATTAACCAAGATCCATGAAGAAATTAAACGAGATACTTTAGAAAATCATATAAAATACTACACAAATAAGCCTCCTAAAGGGGAAATAACTATGATTATCGAGGGAGAAGAAAAAGAAAAAGGTTTTATTGAAGAGGCAGAGCTGTTTGATAAAATCAAAATCCTGATAAAAGAAGGTTATTCAAGTAAAGACATAAGCAAGATTATCTCAATTTTTACC
The DNA here is from genome assembly GCA_001784615.1 of Candidatus Melainabacteria bacterium RIFOXYA2_FULL_32_9. Taxonomy (NCBI): domain Bacteria; kingdom Bacillati; phylum Candidatus Melainabacteria; species Candidatus Melainabacteria bacterium RIFOXYA2_FULL_32_9. The sequence continues at coordinate 6,740 of MFRQ01000054.1, read as the reverse complement.
CCTTATTCAAAAAGCTATATTTATGATCTGGTAATTAAGAGCCTGTCTGGCTGAAAATGCAAAGATGAAACTTATAATTATAATTACAGGCTCAACTTTTGGACTGCGGTTAAAGTTGTTTAAAGACAATTCACAAGGCGATTCAACTTTAACAAGACAGCTTCTAAGCAAAATAAGGAATAAAAATATAATTTTTCTTGATAAATGTTGAAAGAAGATCATTACAAGGTTTTTTATATTTATTTTTATGAGTAATTGTATTCAATCATATAAAAAAACATGATATGATTAAATAAACTTAATATTTATTGGTATGGAACAGCATGGAAATAAAATTTAAAAGCCTATTCAAGCAAAATTTATCTTATGAAATTTCTGATAATTATCCTGATGGACTTATAGTTATTAATTATCAGAAAAGTGTTGTTTATTGGAATAAAAAAGCTCAGGAACTTTTTGGATTTTCAAAAAAAGAAGTTATTGGTAAAAATATTGGGTTTATTTTTGCTGATGAAGTTGAAAAAGTTTATCAAAGTCTTGGTGAAAATAGAAGTTTAGTATTGAGTGTAAGGACAAAACTGGATCAGGAAATTTTTGTCGAAATAACCTGCGCTGATGCTAATAATAAAGAAGAAATGCTAATTACAGTTAGAGATGTTACAAAAACTCAGAAACTGCTTGAAGGATTAAAAGCAGAATTAGATAAAACAGCAAAAGCAAGCCAGAATAAGAGCAGTTTTGTTGCAAGTTTATCTCATGAACTCAGAACTCCTGTACATTCAATGATAGGCTTTTCTCAGGCCTTGTTGGATGGCATTAGCGGAAGATTAACAGAAAAACAAGAAAAGTATGTATCAATAATCAGTAAAAATGCTACTAATTTACTTGCTCTTTTAAATAATGTTCTTGATCTATCAAAAATTGAAGCAGGTAAAATGGAGTTTAACTTCAAAAACTTTGATGTTGTGCAGGTAATTAATTCTGTAACTGAAGTAATAAGCCATTTTGCAGCTGATAAAAAGCTGGAATTCACTGTAGATTTATCTGATGTAATAAAAAGAAGTATTTATTCGGATGAAAATATGCTTAGACAGGTACTTTTAAATGTCCTGAATAATGCTGTTAAGTTTACAGAAATCGGCTCATTAAGTCTTAAAGTAATACATCCCGACTTAGAATTTATCAGGTATCAGGGAATAAACGTTCCGCCTGATTTTACAGACAAGTCATATCTTATGTTCTCAATAACTGATACTGGCATAGGTATTGCAGAAGAGGATGTAAACAATATTTTTGATGAATATAGACAGTTTGACCGTTCTGCATCTAAAAAATACGGTGGAACAGGCTTAGGTCTTGCAATAACAAAGAAAATTTTAAATCATTTAGGCGGAGTTATATGGGTTGAAAGTGAATACAGTCAAGGTTCTACTTTTAGCTTTATAGTTCCAGTTGAAAGACCTAAAATTACTGAAGAAATATAAATTATAAAAGCTTTACCTAAAATTGGGTAATGGTTAAGTAATGATTGATGAGTCATTACTATCCAATAAATATGGGATATTATTATTTATCTTAATTGCGAAACAATCTCAACGATACATGCTTTGAGATTGCTTCAAAACATCGATTTTAGGAAATGCCCAGGATAAAAGGTTCACAATGACTTTCTCGATTACCTAAAATTCAGTTATAACCGGTCAAAATGTTTCTTTTACAAACTCTCTTGCCCAGGTGTCAGAATTAATTATGTCTTTTAGGTCTGGATTCTCGATATTTATATGGGCTTCTAAAGTTTTCTCTACAATCTTAACTATGTCTGTAAGCTTAATTTTCTTATTTAAAAAAGCATAAACAGCTTCTTCATTAGCTGCATTTAAAACAGCAGGATAAGTACCACCTTTTATTCCGGCTTCATAAGCTAATTTTAAACAAGGAAACTTAGTTAAATCAGGTGCTTCGAATTCTAATTTAGCTGCTTCTATGAGGTTTAAGCTTCCTGTTTCAAGTCCTTTATATCTTTCAGGATATGTCAGAGCATATTGAATAGGAATATGCATACTTGGGATACCAAGCTGTGCAATTACGCTGCCGTCTAAAAACTCTACAGCACTGTGGACAATACTTTGCGGATGAATCACAACATCGATATTATTATAATCTATATCAAATAACCAGTGAGCCTCTATTACTTCAAGACCTTTGTTCATTAACGTAGCAGAATCTACAGTAATTTTATCGCCCATTGACCACCTTGGATGTGAAAGAGTTTCTTCCACAGTTGCTTTATCCATTTCTTCAAAAGATTTTCCTCTAAAAGGACCTCCTGATCCTGTAACGATTAATTTTCTTATTTCAGGAGAAATTCTACCGTCTATACATTGATGAATGGCTGAATGCTCGCTATCTACAGGTAATATTTTGACATTATTTTTTTTTGCTCTCTCCATTACTATGCTTCCTGCTGCAACGAGAGTTTCTTTATTAGCAAGAGCAACATCAACGTTATTATTTATTGCAGCAAGAGTAGGATATAAGCCAGCCAATCCGGCTACAGCTACTAAAACAGTATTATTTTCTGCATTTTGAGCTATTTCTATTAAGCCTTCATCTCCCCACAGGATTTTTATATCTTTATATTGGTTTGCAAGCTGATCAGCAAGTTCTTCATTTTTTACAGATACAGCTTCAGGCTTATATTTATTTATTTGCTCTTTTAAAATTTCAATATTAGCTCCTGCTGCAAGTCCATATATCTCGAATTGTTCTGGAAGACTATCCACAACTTCAAGAGCCTGTTTTCCTATAGAACCTGTAGAACCTAATATTGAAATTTTTCGTTTCATTTTTCTTTTATCTCGTATCTATAAGTATTTCTGGATTTTGACTTTCGAATTTTATTGATATAACCTAAACAAGAGTTTTTGGAGAATAATTTATAAATTGGGTAAAATCTATTCTGTAAAAACTAATTATTATTTATACTAAAATAAATAAACTAGGAATGCCATCAAGAAAAGTTGAATAATAAGGAGCTTTAATAATGATTATAAAGACTTTAGTAATAGGAGCATTTGAAGTTAATAACTATATTGTGTTTCATGAAAATTCAAACGAGGCTGTTTTAATTGATGCAGGTGGTGATTATGAAGCTACAAAAGCTTTAGCAGATAAACATAATGTTAAAATTAAATATATTTTGAATACCCATGGGCATTTAGACCATGTTGCAGGAGATGAAAAGATTCAGGCCAAAGAAGGAGCTAAGGTTTTACTGCATAAAAATGATGAATTTCTTGTAAATGCTCTTAAACAACATCTGGCATTATACGGCATGCCAGAATACGAAGTACCTAAAATAGATGAATATATAGAAGACGGGCAGGAAATAAAAGCTGGAGGATTAACTTTTAAAGTGCTTCATACCCCAGGACATTCTCCTGGTGCTGTTTGTTATCTAATAGATAATGTTCTTTTTTCAGGAGATACCTTGTTTGCTGATTCTGTTGGCAGAACAGATTTGCCTGGAGGGTCTTATGAAGAATTAGGAAACTCTATAAAAAACAAATTATTTACTTTAGATGATAATATAGTAGTTTATCCGGGACATGGTCCTTCAACTACTATAAAACATGAAAAAATTAACAACCCTTTCTTTGGTGGCTAAACTACATTTATAAGTCATCAATCATTCCAATAATACCAATCCCATTTGAAGTACTAAGAACTTAACCAGGAAACAAAAATGTACATCATTAATCAAAAAACTAACTTCTGTCATTGTGAAGATTACGAAGGAATCTGTGGCAATCTATCCATTTTACAATTAAAAACTAGTACTCTGTTAAGAAAGTTTTGTCGGATAAATTTTCTCCGTCGCTGGTGCTAACGCACATAATTAGGTCATCATTAGAATGATTGGAGACCTAGATAAGTGACTGTGTCACAAATTGACAGGAAACAAAGGCTCCTACGAAAACATACCCGACTGCAACAATCATCATAATTAAATTAACAGAACACTAGTATTCAACATTGGCAAGATCACTGTGTCAGCACTTCGTGTCTTCTGATTATGACAAGGGCTTAAAGAAAATGGTAAAAATCAAGATTTGCGGAATAACAACTTTGGAAGATGCTTCTTTAGCAGCGCAGCTTGGGGCATGGGCTGTAGGCTTTATTTTTTATAAAAAATCACCAAGATATATCGAACCTGATAAAGCAAAGTTAATAATCAAGGAATTACCTGATAATATAGAGAAAATCGGTGTTTTTGTTGATTTACCACTGGACGAAATACAGGATATTGCTTTGAAAACAGGAATTACTCAAATTCAATTACACGGAAATGAATCAAAAGATTTTTGTACCGAAGTTGTTAATAAGATTAATTTACCTGTAATTAAAGCAATTAGAATAAAAGACTTTACTGATTTATCCAGTATTCCTGAATACAAAAATATTGTCTCTGCAATTCTTCTAGATTCTTATTCAAAAAATCTCTTTGGGGGAACAGGAGAAAGCTTTAATTGGGGTATTGCAAAGAAAGCAAAAACTTATAATATGCCTATAATTATAGCAGGGGGCATAAACCCTGATAATGTGGCAAATGTATATACAGAAATTCAGCCATACGCCCTGGATATCTCAAGTGGAATTGAGGAATATAAGGGTATTAAAGATCATAATAAACTTAAGAAGCTGTTTTCAGCTGTAAATAGTATTTTGTAGAATAAGAGTTTTTAAATATTGTAAAGGTTTTTAATTAAACTCTCATAATAAATTGAAAATATTATTAATAAAAGATATACTTAATATATCCATAAATTTTTAGGGTTTTATTGAGGTGAATTATATGGGCATTCAAATAAACACCAATGTCAGTTCGTCTCTTATTCAGAGAAGTTTAACTTCTGCAAATAAAGAAATAGAACAATCAATGGTAAAAATAGCCTATGGACGCATAAATAAAGCAGTTGAAGATGCGGCAGGCTTATCTATTTCAGAATCATTAAAAGCACAAGCAAGAGGATCTGAAGTAGCTTATTCTAATGCCCAAAGTGGTATAAACCTTTTGGAAACAGCAGAATCAGGTCTTGGATCCATTAGTGAAAATTTGCAAAGAGTCAGAGAATTAACGATGCAAGCTGCTAATGGAACTTATGGTGAAGCTGAAAGAAATGCCATTAAGTCTGAAATTCAATCATTAGTTAGTGAAATAGACAGAGTAGCAGAATCAACTTCTTTTAATGATATCAAGCTTTTAAATGGAAGTAATAATAATACATCCTTGCAGATTGGTGCAAATGCAGAAAATGCTACTAACTCTCTTAAAATTGGAGATGCACTTGGATCAGCAAAAGCTGAGACTCTTGGCATGCCCGTAGGTGCAAATTTAGATAATGCTTTATCATCTTCTACTAATGCTGCACAATTACTTGATAATATTGATGGTGCATTAAGTTCTATAAATGAAAGAAGATCTAATATAGGCTCAATGCAAAATCGTCTCGAAAGTACTGTTAATAGCCTTCAAATAAAACAAGAAAATATGTCAGCAGCTGAATCCAGAATTAGAGATGTTGATGTTGCTAAAGAAACATCAAAGTTAACTCAGAACCAAATTTTACAAAATTCTTCAGCTCTTTTACTTGCTCAGGCAAATCAAAATCCGGCTATGGCAACGATTTTAATTTAGCAAGAAATATAGAACAATGGAAAAGCCTCCTTAAGGAGGCTTTTCCATTGTTCTAAGGACGTAATAAAAAATTCTTACGTATTTTTTATCACTCGATTAATGTCTGGTTACAGGAAGCAGTCTGCAAAAATCCTTAATGATTTTTTCCGCTGTCCTTATATTTTGAAAATATTTTTCTTTTCTGGTTTATAAGTATTTTTTATTACGTGCCCACACTTAGTACAAGCTAAATAATCTTTTGTACTATCTATAGCTAAATAAACATGCTCACAATCTTCATAATTTTCTTCGGTTTCAATTTCCTGAAGAAAACCTTGCTTAATTTTACGATCTCGTAAAAATTTTGCTATAATTTCAAATATATACATAAAATATTCTAAATTCTTTATTATAAAGCTCTTGTAATTTGGTGCTTATTGAAAATTATACTATTATTCTAGGTGTGACAAAATATCAATAATATGGAGATATGCAATGACTGATAGTGATAGGTCTTTTAAAAGATGGTATGACGAAGATCCGGTTGTATCAAGATGTATTAAAATGCTTGAGTGTATTCAAGATTCTTTAAAACGCCAAACTGCAACATTTTTAATGAATGAAATTATCTCAAAACCTCCTTACGTTGATATGTTGCCAGATGAGATAATTAGTTTGATTGGGTCTGAAGATAGAAAAAGAAGATGGTATGATTTTGATGAAATAATGAGAATCTTCTTGGAATTATTGCGACATTCATCTGTAGATACAAGAAAAAAGATTGCTGTTGAAGCAATTACATTTATTGAAGATTTTAGTTTTGATAAAACAAAAAGTATAGAAATAGAAGTCATTAGCGAAGATGAGTTATTAGAAAATTAGTCTTCATAAACTACTGCATTATCAAATAAATTTCTGTTGTCATTGCTGTACACTTTTTACCTGATTAGGCTCTTACGTAAAAAGACTAATATTAATCAGTAATAAAAAATTCTTACGTATTTTTTCTTACTCGATTAATAGCTGGTTACAGGAATCAGGCTACAAAAATAAATGAATTAAC
>MFRQ01000053.1:2322-13627 GCA_001784615.1 Candidatus Melainabacteria bacterium RIFOXYA2_FULL_32_9 | reverse complement strand
GCAATGACAGATTTGCGTTTTAAAATACGCAATAATTTTTTGTTTGTTCCTTATTTCGTCGCTACCTGTTTGCTTCGCACAGGTAAGGTTCCTTCAACAATACCCTTAAAATACTCAATAAATATTCAGCGTTTATATTGGAAAAAGATAATTTCTGCAAACTACCATTGAAATGCTTTTTTCTGAGCTTCGTTAAATTCTTTAATTTGACCGCCATAATAAATATACCCACCTCCAGAAGCATGCCTACCTGGATTTTTCGCCACGCTAGTATGTGATAAAACTGCATAAGTACTGTAAAGTCCTGCTATTGTTGCAGTAATAACCAACATTGCTTTTATGGTTTCTCGCATAAAATCTTAACTTTTGCTCATTGTTATTTATTATTTTAAAAACAATTCTAGTATATTTATCGTATATTTTTAACATTTACTTATCCATTAAAAATATTAATTTTATCCAGCAAATAATTTCGTTTTTCAGATAAAAATAGAGCCTGGTGGATTGTCCCAAAAGTTTAGAGGATATATTATTTCCGTCGCTGGTGCTAATGCACATAATTAAGACTGGAATAATTGATGACTTAAATAAGTGACCTTGTCACCTTCGCATTTCATAGGCTAATAACATATCCCCCATCATAATTTTTGGGACAGAGTACTAGTGCTTTGTTAATTTAATTATGCAAAGTGAGAAGCAATTCCCCTGCCATTGCAAGGGCTTTAGCCCGTGGCAATCTATCCATTTTACATTTAAAAGCTAGCATTCATAATTGGTAAGATCCTCACGTCGCTTCGCTCCTCATGATGACAATACGTATTATTGGAAGGGTTGATGACTAAAGTTCATGCGTTAGCACTGACAGAGAAAATTTACTCCCTTCGCCACAACTTTTGTATTAACGCACTAATAACAAATCTGCACTATTACGCTGCGAGTACGTGGCCTATTATCAAAATCTACAAGTATTATTTGCTGCCAGGTGCCAAGTATTAACTCTGAATTAACAACTGGAAATATTTCAGAATTTCCAATCATTGATGCCCTCACATGCGCATAGCCATTACCATCATGCCATGTTTCATCATGATGATAAGTCTTATTCATTGGAGCAATTTTCTCAAAAGCCTCAGGCAGGTCTTTGAGAAGCCCGGGTTCATATTCTATTGTAGTAATTGAAGCGGTACTTCCAGGAACATAAACCAATACCTGAGCCTGTTCAAACTGAACTTTTCTGACTATTTCCTGAACCTTACCTGTTATATTAATGATATCGGTAAAACCTTTTGTATTGATGCTAAATCTTTCACTAATTATTGGCATATTTCCTCCACTTGTATAAATTATATGACTAGAATGGGATTAGAAAAAATCCAGGGACGATTTTTATAGTACACTTCAACTCTATATTTTCCCTTTTGTACATCTTTATGAATAATTTCTTTTCCCTCAAGTTCCTTGATTATTTGCCCATTATAAATCAGCCTTATTCTTGCTTTTCCAGGAACTCTTATTACCAAATGAGCATCATTATCAAGATTTATTGCATTTCCAGGTACAGCGCAAGTTTCTTTGTTTTTTAAACAAAAACAAAATTCTTCTTTATCTCTGTTCCATACTCTATTAATAATAGTATTATTACCCTGTTTAAGAGCATTATAAATCTGTTCTTTTGCTTCATCAAAGTCATTTGATAACTTTTTATCAAGATATAAATAGTTTGCTAGAGTTTTAAAGCTGTCATAATAAGGAAATATTTGAAAATTTATACCCCAAAATTTATGATCTATGGCATGAACATCTAACCCTCCAATTGCAGGAACTATATTAGCATTTGAATTATTCAGATCATCCCACCACTTAATTGTTTTAGCTGTTGGACCGGTTAATATCTTGTCTTTATTAAAATAGCAATAAACAGGATTTTTAGGGTCGTAATTATCAACCCAATCAGACAAATGATTCCATATTTCAAGCCCATGAAATCCTTTAATATTCCAATCCTGCCATCTCAAAGGTTTATAGTCATTTTTTCTGTTTAAACTCTCGTCAGGATGCGCTACAAATCCTATTCCATTTTGCTTTTTAACTTCATTAATAAAATTCTCAGGATTTATCTCATCTTTTATTTCCTGATTAATGTTCAAAGCTAGATAATGATTACAATCACCAGTGCTTATTTCTTCTCCAATAAGCACAGCAACTCCATCATACCAGCCTTCTTCACCATTATCTAAGCCAATAAGCTTATCATGGTCTGTTATTATTATCCAGGATAGTCCTGCTTTTTTTGCTGCTTGAGCTATACTTTTAATACTTGCAGTCCCATCAGAATAATTACTATGAATATGTAATGCACCTATATATGTATAATTCATAATTTTGGAAACTCTTCTTTGCTTAATATTTTTCCCTACAGTTCTTACTTCTCAGATGTTTATAGACTAAAAGTCTTTTTAATAATGACAAACTAAGAAACTATCTTTACCCCTGAACTGGTTCCAATTCTGACAGCACCTGCTTTTATCATATTAATCGCAGTCTCTTTATCTCTTACTCCACCACTGGCTTTTACTTGAAGACCATAAGGTGATACGGTTTCATACATTAATTTAACATTATCGACAGTTGCGCCAACTCCGCCGTTGACAAAACCTGTAGAAGTTTTAACAAAATCAGCCCCAGCTGATATACATAACTTACAAGCTTCAACTATTTCTTCTTTTTTAAGTAAATCAGTTTCAAGAATAACTTTAACGACTTTATCACCGGACTTATTAACCACTTGTTTTATATCTTCTTCAGCCTTTTTATAATCTTTATCTTTTATAGCACCTATATTTATTACCATATCCAGTTCATCAGCACCATCTTCGACAGCCTTTTCAGCCTCAAATGCTTTTACTTCACCTAAACTGGCTCCAAGTGGAAAGCCTATTACCGTAACAACTTTAACAGGGTTATCTTTTAAATATTCCTTAGCAAATCGTACATATACTGGATTTATACAAACACCAATAAATTTATAATTAATTGCCTCATCTAAAAGAGTTTTTACTTCCTCAATGGTAGCTTCTGGTTTTAAGATAGTATGCTCTATATACTTTTCCAGATTTAAGACCTGATTCTCCATAAAATTCCCCTCTCTAAAATAAATCTGATAGAACTATTATACTTCGGAAATGTAATATAATTTATATTATTCTAGCACGTAAAGTTTCATATGGAGTTAAGTATGTATAGTATAAACAATGAATCAGCAATCAAATACGAACCGGTTGAAGTAGTATTAAAAAGGTATATGACAGAATTAGGGGAAAAAACATCTTCTCCTGAAGAAATAAACGTCGAAGACTCAATGTCAAGGATTTTGTATGATGACATAATAGCCCAATATGATTTACCTACTTATAATAAATCTTTAGTTGATGGATATGCTGTAAATTCTAGAGATGTAGCACAATCTGACACGGATACTCCTGTAATACTTGAAGTTATTGGAGAAGTACAAGCTGGAAATACTGCTAAATTAACGATTTCAAAAAAACAAGCTGTTAAAATATCAACGGGATCTATACTGCCAGAAAATACTGATTCCGTAGTAATGGCAGAATATACTGCAACAGAAGGAAATAAGGTTAAAATATTTAAAAGTGTGCTAATGAGCGAAAATATTGCCAAAAAAGGTGAAGATATCACCAAAGGAGAGATATTTATCAGAAAAAAAAGGAAAATTCGTCCTCAAGATATTGGCGGTATATTAGGTTTGGGATATAGAAAAGTTAGAGTTTATAAGCAGCCTATTGTTTCAGTTATTCCTACAGGCAGCGAGTTAGTCTCTATTGATGAATCACCTAAACCAGGGCAATTAATCGAAACAAATAGTCACGTTCTGAAAGGATTAATCAGACAACTTTGTGGCGTTAGCATAATTAGGCCAATAGTAAAAGATAATATAGATACATTAAAAGAATCAATTTGTAATTCTTTAAAGGATTCTGATGTAGTCATAATCTCAGGAGGAAGCTCATTTGGCACAAAAGATTATACGTTAGATGCCATAAAAAGCATTCCAAATTCAAAAATTATAGCCCACGGAGTTGCAATGCGTCCTGTGAAACATACATTGCTCGCATTTATTGATGGGAAACCTGTAATAGGCTTACCGGGATATCCTGTTTCCTCCGTTACATCTTTCTTGACTTTCGCCAAGCCTGTTTTAGTACAATTAGCAGGCAATCCTAGGTCATTTTGGCAAGAAAGGAAAGATAATGTAAAGCTTGATGCAATCTTAGCCAGAGATGTCGAATCTCCAAAAGGAATTGAAGATTATGTCAGAGTTAGATTAAAATTACTAGATAATGGAAAAATTACTGCCTATCCATACGCCGGTAAATCTTCATTCTTATCCACACTTGTAAAAGCCCACGGAATAATTAAGCTAACGCCAGATTGTACAAAATTATATGAAGGTGACAGAGTCCAAGTTTCGCTATTTTAAAGTAAAATTTTATATTTTAAACAAATCAGATATTGAGTAATTTGTTCAATATCTGATTTAATATATAAATCTCTTGTGTATAGATGATAAATTTAAATAAATCTATTTTAAAATATAAAGGTAAAATCAGATTCTTAAAAAATACCAATTAATAGTGTATAATTTTTACTTTGATAGTGAGTTAGATGTATAATTTTGTATTAGTACAAAAATATTGTAAGGAAGGTTTCTATGAGCAATTACGACACTTCAGACATTAGAAACGTAGGGCTTGTATCACATGTAGGAACAGGTAAAACATCTTTGGCAGACGCCATGTTATTTAGTGCGGGTCAAAATACCAGACTGGGAAAAGTTGATACAGAAACATCCCTTATGGATTTTGAACCAGAGGAAGTAAAAAGAAGAACAACAATTAGTTCATCAATTGCAAGTTTCAATTGGAAAAAAGCTCGCATAAATCTTATAGATACCCCTGGAGGAGCAAATTTTGTAGCAGATGCCAGAAACAGCTTACAAGGAATGGATTCAGCTATTATAGTGATAGACGCTATTGATGGATTAAAATTGCAATCAATTAAACTTATCAAACAAGCACAAGAATTAGAATTACCCCTTTGTGTATTTATAAATAAACTTGAAAGAGAAAATGCCAATTATAAAACAGTAATCGATAAGCTAAATTCCACATTTGAAGGAAAACCTGTTTTACTTCAATTACCTATAGGACAAGAATCCTCATTTAAAGGAGTTATTGACTTACTTAAGATGAAAGCTCTCATTTTTGAGCTTAATGAAAGTGGAAAATTCACTGAACAGGACATTCCTGCTGAACTAAAAGCTGAAGCTGAATCTATGAGAGAAGCAACTTTAGAATCAATAGTTGAATGCGATGATGCAACTTTAGAAAAATATCTTGAAGGAGCTGATTTAACAGAAGAAGAAATCACTTCAGCTCTTAAAAAAGGCATATTAAATAGACAAATTACTCCTGTAATGTTCGGAGCAGCAACAAAGAATGTTGGAGTTCATCAAATCCTTAATTTTATTGCTGATTATATGCCATCTCCTATCGAAAAAGGAGCAATTAAAGTAAAAAAAGCTGATGGATCCGAACAAACAAGAGAACCCGCATCTTCTGAACCATTAGCAGCTCTCGTATTTAAAACAATTGCAGATCCATATGCCGGCCAGCTAACAATAATGAGAGTATTTTCCGGAGAAATTAACTCTGATACCAACATATATAATTCAACCAAGAAAGCAAAGGAAAGAGTTGGTCAAATGCTGCACCTAGTTGGTAAAAAACAAGAACCAACAGCAAAAGCGGTTGCAGGTGACATAATTGCCGTAGCAAAACTAAAAGATTCCCATACAGGTGATAGTTTTAGTGATGAAAAAAATCCTGTAACTATTCCGGCTATTTCACAACCGGCTCCAGTTATATCTTTTGCTATAAAGCCAAAAAGTAAGGGTGATGAAGATAAAATCCAATCAAGTCTTAAAAGGTTAATGGAAGAAGATCCAACACTTCAAGTATCAAGGGATTTACAAACGAAAGAAATCATTCTTTCCGGTATGGGACAAGTACATTTAGATGTTGCTATTGAAAAATTAAAGAGAAAATTTGGCGTAGAAGTAATACTTGAAACACCAAAAATCCCATATAAAGAAACAATTACAAGTGACGCCAAGGTTCAAGGCAAATATAAAAAACAATCCGGTGGTAAAGGGCAGTATGGTGATTGCTGGATTGAGCTTCACTCAATTGATAAAAATAAAGATATGGAATTTATTGATAAAGTTGTAGGCGGAGCTATTCCAAGACAATACATCCCAGCCGTAGAATCAGGTATAAGAGAAGCAATGCAAGAAGGTGTTCTTGCAGGATATCCTACGGTAGGAATTCAAGTAGTGCTTTTCGATGGAAGCTACCACCCTGTTGATTCATCTGAGATGGCATTTAAAGTAGCAGGATCAATGGCATTTAAAAAAGCTGCCGCTGAAGCAAGACCCGTTCTCCTTGAACCAGTTATGCATGTTGAAATCACCGTTCCCGAAGAAAATGTAGGTGATATTATGGGTGATTTAAACAGCAGAAGAGGAAGAATGCAAGGAGTTGAAGCAGAAGGAGCTACTCAAACGGTAAAAGCACAGATACCAATGGCAGAAATGCTTAAATATGCTCCTGATCTTAATTCTATGACGAGTGGCGCAGGTATATTCACAATGGAATTCTCTCATTATGAAGAAGTTCCTGCTCACCTTGCACAAAAAATTATTGAGGAAAATAAAACAACTAAAGAAACTACTGCAAAATAATCATTAAGGGTGCGTAAAAAATTCATAATCTAAGAGGGGACGGATTAGTCCTCTTTTTAGATTATGAATTTTTAGAGGTATTACCGTCTAACCAGCTTTTAACGAGTAATAATCGAGCAATAAAAAATACTTACGCATTTTTTATTGCTCGATTATTTGCTGGTTATAAGAAGCAGGCTACAAAAATACTTATGGATTTTTCATCAAAATCCATAAGTATTTTTTACGCTGTCCTTAAATCTAAATAAATATAGAAAAAGCTCCTTTCGGAGCTTTTTTTACATAAGTAAAAAATTAAGAAGAGAGAGCTTTATTTGTCCTAATTATATAAAAACAGTGAGTTTGGAATAATTGACATAATTTAATATATAATTAAATTATGTTAAGCATTTTTTATAGACTTATGATTTACATGTAAATCATTTACATTATTATATTGATGTAGTAGTATTAATCATTATCTCGTATGCCGAAGTGGTGAAATTGGTATACACGCATGTCTCAGAAGCATGTGAGCGCAAGCTTGTGTGGGTTCAAGTCCCGCCTTCGGCAGATATTATTTGACTACAAACACTGTTTAAATTGTTAGTTACTACAACAGGAGGAACATACTTATTAGTAACGTTAGATTTCAAAGTTCAAAGCCAACCGGAATCCTAAATGAAGACATACGAACAAAGGAAGTTCGATTAATTGATGATGAAGGAAATAATCTGGGAATCGTTAACACGCGAGATGCTCTGAATATGGCATATGATAAAGAGTTGGACTTAGTTATAATCAGTCCTAATCAAACACCACCCGTTGCAAAAATACTTGATTACGGCAAATACAAATTTGAATCAGAAAAAAAAGCAAAAGAAGCCAAAAAGAAGCAACATGTGGTAGAAGTTAAAGAAGTAAAAATGCGTTATAAAATAGATACCCATGATTATGACGTTCGTATTAAAAATATAAAGAAATTTCTAAAGGCTGGAAATAAAGTTAAGGTTATGATAATGTTGAGAGGACGTGAGATTCAGCATTCTAAGTTAGCTTTTGATTTAGCTGAAAGAATTAAGAATGACCTTCAAGACATTAACTATACAATGGAAAAACAAGCGGGTTTAGAAGGCAAAAACGTAGTAATGATTCTTACAACCACGGAATCTTAATTTATTAAGACAAACTAGCAATATTAGGAGTAACACAATTATGCCAAAGATGAAAACTCATCGAGCCGGAGCAAAAAGATATAAAGTCACCGCAACTGGCAAGATTATGCGCAGACAAGCAGGTAAAAAACACTTGCTTACACATAAAAGCGCTGAAAGAAGAAGACATTTATCTGGAATGGTAGAGGTATCCTCAACTAACCTCGAAAAAATTAAATTAGAATTACCTTATATGCAATATTCTCGTTAAGAAGGAGTTAAACTATGGCAAGGGTTAAGCGTGGAAATGTTCTTCGCAAAAGACATAAAAAAATATTAAAATTAGCAAAAAGCTTCAAAGGTTCTAGAAGCAGATTATTTATAGTCGCTAATCAGGCTGTAATGAAAGCTTTAAAGTATCAATATCGTGATCGCAGAAACAAAAAAAGAATGTTCAGACGCCTTTGGATCTCCAGAATTAATGCAGCAGCAAGAATGTTCGGTCTTAGCTACAGCAAATTAGCACATGGATTAAAAGAAGCAAATGTTAGCATAAACAGGAAAATGTTAGCTGATATAGCTGTTAAAGATCTTGATGCTTTCAAAAAAGTTGTAGATATTGCAAAAAAACAACTTAAAATTTCTGCATAAAAACATTATTTATATACACCCCTCATTTTTATGAGGGGTGTAATTCTAAGTTATAATATTTTTAACTAGATATGTCTTAACTTAAACTAGTAATTCTGCAAAAATAATATTAAAATCGAACTATCACTACTTGTATAAATAAATTGTCTAACTTAAGATTTGCGAGACCGATTAATACATAGTTTAAATATTTTATTTATGCTATAGTAAAATTAGAAAAAATAAGACTGCAAGAAAAATTCTATTTGATTTAAATCTAAAATTGAGGGAACAATTAGTAGTTAAAACCGAATCAAGATTTGTTGTTAAAGTTTCTAGCAAGGTTAAAATGTTTTAGGAGAGGTAAAGGACAGTCCTTGTCTAGACAATATTAATGGGGCGAAAAGCAAGTATGTATGTAAACAAATGTTCAAAGTGCGGCGCTGAATTTGAAACAAAAAATCCTAAAAGAGTTATTTGTCCTGGTTGCTTATACCCAGAAAGAAAGCCGATTTTAAATTCTTTTACTCCAGGGGTACAACAAGAAACACCTAGTGAAAGTACACAGGTAACAGAGAAACCTGACCAGCCACAACAAGCTGGCACACAGCATCATTCAGCTCATTATGGGGACGGACAAAGACCTCCTCAAGGTGGTTATCCACAAGGCCAAAGGCCGCAGCAAGGACAAAGACCACCCTATGGTGGACAAAGACCTCCACAAGGTGGTGGTGGATTCAGAAGACCCCCGCAAGGTGGTTATCCACAAGGACAAAGACCTCCACAAGGTGGTGGTGGATTCAGAAGACCCCCGCAAGGTGGTTATCCACAAGGACAAAGACCTCCACAAGGTGGTGGTGGATTTAGAAGACCTCCTCAAGGCGGTGGATTCAGAAGGCCTCCACAAGGTGGCGGTAACTTTAGAAGACCACCTGGAGTTCAGAAAAAACTGTTAATTAGCAGGGAACAAGTCGAGCAAATTGAAAATCTTTACAAAAAAATGTTACCTCTACCCAATCCTGACGTACATGAGGTAATTGGAAAAGAAATTAATCTTGAACCTAATAAAGTTTTCTTTGGTATCAATTTGGTCAGACAAAAAATGATGCTGCCAAAACTTCCTTATCCTAAGAGAAAGTTAGCAGTATCACCAGATCAGTTAATGGCCATTCAAAGCTTATATATGCCACTTTTGCCATTACCTCCTATAGGCTGCCACAAATTCATCTCAAAGCAACTTAAAATGGATGAATGGAGAGTTCACGTAGGTATAGGCATTATAAGAAAACAAATGGAATTACCTCGCTGGAACGTAGACCGTGAAGATGCACCAGCAGAATTCAAAAAACAAAAACAGGAAGAATTAGCTTCTCAAGAAGCTGTTAAAACTGAAGAATAATTTTTAAGTTATTTAAATAAAAATGCTAGGAAAATTAAAATCCTAGCATTTTTTATTTCCTGTACAGCTTTTGAAAAATGGTGCCAGATATTTAGAAAACTTAACTTATTCATTGAATTGATTAGCAAGTTAATAACCTGTTTTGCTATAATACTCCTTTATAAAAGCAATTATAAAGTACGAGGTAGAAATTAGTGTGTGGAATAGTAGGGTATATTGGCTCTAAACCTATAATCCCAATATTATTAAATGGACTGACTAATCTTGAATATAGAGGCTATGACTCTGCAGGTATAGCTGTTTATAATGAAGATCATGTGGAAACATATAAAGCATCAGGCAAATTATCAAATTTAAAACAATTATTATGCAGTAATAATGATATTCACAAAATTGGAATAGGTCATATCAGATGGGCAACACACGGTGCTCCAAATGAAACCAATGCTCATCCACATATAAGCTGCTGTAAAAAAATTGCACTTGTGCATAACGGGATAATAGAAAATTATAAAGAATTAAGAGAAGAATTAACCTCAAAAGGACACGTTTTTATATCCCAAACTGACACCGAAACTATCGCTCACTTGATTGAAGAAAGTCTTAAAGTCCACTCAAATATAACTGTTGCAGTCAGAGAATCCCTTAAAAAAGTGCAGGGGGCTTTTGCTCTTGGAGTAATTTATGAAGATGCACCGGATACTCTTGTTGCGGCTAGAAAACATGCTCCATTAATTCTTGGATTAGGAGAAAATGAGAATTATATAGCTAGTGACGTTCCAGCTTTGCTTGAGTATACTAAGCAAGTAATTTATCTTGATGATGAAGAAATAGCTGAAATCAAAACAAACAGTATTAAAATATATAACCTTAATGGTGATGAAGTTATTAAAAAAGTAGAAAATATTCCCTGGGAACCAGTTGCTATAAGCAAAATGGGTTATAAACACTTTATGCTCAAAGAAATTCACGAGCAGCCTGATGTAGTCAGACAAACCTTGTGCGATAGACTAATAAGTGCTGAAGAGCCCATACAGCTTACAGAAGTAAAATTAACCAATGATTATCTAAAAAATCTTGATCGTATTCAAATTATTGCTTGTGGTACCTCAATGCACGCAGCAATGGTGGGTAAATACTTAATAGAAGAATTAATTGAAATCCCTGTAGATGTGGAAGCTTCTAGCGAATACATATACAAGAAAACTATCTCAAATCCAAATTCACTTGTTATCGGGGTTTCACAATCTGGAGAAACCGCTGATACATTAACAGCAATACGTCAAGCTAAAGCTAAAGGATCACACATATTAATCATAA
>MFRQ01000053.1:0-2310 GCA_001784615.1 Candidatus Melainabacteria bacterium RIFOXYA2_FULL_32_9 | reverse complement strand
CCGTGTTGATTCCACAATGGCAAGAGAAGCTGACAGTTTATTACTTATAAATGCAGGTATTGAGGTAAGTGTAGCTGCAACAAAGTCCTATACAGCTCAAGTACTTGCATTCTATTTATTAGCTCTCTATCTTGCAGAAGTTAAACAAGCTATTTCTTCTGAATATGCAACAAGGTTTAAAGAAGAACTGTTACAGCTTCCTCAAAAAGTGGAGATGATTCTTAGCAATAAAGAAGTCATTCAAAAATGCGCAAAAGCCTTCCATAGCACTAGAGACTTTATCTATATAGCTCGTGGAATAAATTTCCCGGTAGCTTTAGAGGGCGCATTAAAATTAAAAGAAATCAGTTACATAAATGCAACAGGCTATCCGGCAGGGGAATTAAAGCATGGCCCTATAGCAATGCTTGATGAAACCATGCCTGTTCTCTCTATACTAATGCCAGGACTTGTTTATGACAAAATTCTATCAAACAGTGAAGAAGCAAAAGCAAGAGATGCAAGATTGATCGCTTTAACTTCTTCAGAAGACAAAAATCTTGAATCAATTTTTGATTTTATAATCAAAATTCCTCACATTGATGAAATTTTCTCACCTGTCTTAACAACAATCCCACTACAACTTTTAGCATATTATATAGCTGAATTTTTAGGTAAAGACGTAGATCAACCGAGAAATTTAGCGAAATCAGTTACTGTAGAATGAAAATATCCAATTGAATGATGGAAATTTTAACTAAACAGTTCACATTAGATAAGCCAAAAAGTGTAACCGTAGAATATATTGAAAGCTATATAAAAGAATCTGGTTATACACCTCTAAGATGGGCAATAGTTAAGTCTGGAAATAATAAATTAATAGTGGATACGGTAGTTATACTAGATTAAGGGAGCTAAAAATGCTTGAATTTAACTGGAAGAATGTAGACAGTGCAGTTATAGGTAATGAACACGGCATAAATGTCACAAAAGAATTTGAAAATTACAAAACCAAGATTGCAGAAATCATTTCTGACATTTATGGTAATAAAAACACACCTGATAGATGGTTAGCCTGGATGAATCTTGGATATAATGAAGAATTGGTTAAAGAAATTAACGATTATGCAAGTCAGGTTAAAGGAAAATTTGATAATTTATTAGTATTAGGCATTGGTGGATCTGCCCTTGGAGGAATTGCAGTAACAGAAGCACTCCTAAAACCATACTGGAACCTGCTTGATAAAGAAGCAAGAAACAATTTTCCAAGAATATTCTTTTTAGACAATATTGACCCTGATCAAATTAATGGACTGTTAAATGTTTTAGACTTAAAGAAAACCCTTGTTAATGTAATAACCAAATCCGGCAGCACAGCTGAAACTATGTCACAATTCATGATTTTAAAAGACAAATTAACAAAAGAGCTTGGAGCTGATTATAAAGAACATATTGTTGCAACAACAGATCAATCAAAAGGTATATTAAGACAAATCACAGATGAAGAAGGATATAAATCATTTATAGTTCCTGATGATGTAGGTGGAAGATTCTCTGTATTCTCAGCTGTCGGTCTTTTACCTTTTGGATTAGTAGGAATAAACATTGCTGAGCTATTAAGAGGCATTAGAGATTTAGATAAAGAATTAGCTAATACAGATATCAATAAAAATATAGCAGCACAAAACGCACTTATTCAATATTTAATGGATCAAAATTGCAAAGACATATCAGTAATGATGCCATATTCAAGCAAATTAAGATTCGTTTCAGATTGGTATGTACAATTATGGGCTGAATCATTGGGTAAAGAAAAAGATTTAAATGGCAACATTATAAATGCTGGCCCAACTCCGATTAAAGCAGTAGGAGCAACAGATCAACATTCACAAATTCAGCTTTATAATGAAGGCCCTAATAACAAGATTATCAATTTTATCAGAGTAAAAGAATTTGATACTGAGCTTAAAATTCCAACGGTATTCTCAAATACCGGTATTGGATATTTATGTGGAAAAACCATAAATGATCTAATAAATGCAGAAGCTGACTCTACTAAAGTTGCTTTAACAGACTTCAAACGTCCTAATATAACGCTTACTCTGCCAAAAATTAATGAATATTATCTGGCACAACTTTTATATATGCTGGAAGTTCAAACTGCAATAGCAGGAGGCCTTTACAATATTGATGCATTTAACCAGCCAGGTGTTGAACAGGCTAAAAACTACACTTATGCATTAATGGGAAGAAAAGGCTATGAACAATCAGCCTCAGAATTAAGAGAAAAAATGGCAATAACAAAATAAGAAAAACCTAAAAACAAACAAA
>MFRQ01000052.1 GCA_001784615.1 Candidatus Melainabacteria bacterium RIFOXYA2_FULL_32_9 | reverse complement strand
AATAGGGGTTTTAAACAACAAAACTCCTTTTGACCCTAACTGGAAAAATTCTGTTCAATTTGCTTGACTTTCAACACAGAATCTAAATAATTTTTTAGTTAATATATCATACTGAAGCGCCAAAAGTGATTATTAGTAATATTCTTGTCAGCATCTTACCGGTTTACATCTTTAGCATTAATAGCTAGCGGGATAGATCCTGAACATCCAGGATTAATATTATAATTTCAATGTTTCCTGCTTCAGGATGACACAAGGTATTATTGGAAGGATTGAGGACTTATGACAGTACGAAGTACTTCAGGATGACAATACTAAAACATAGAATTGGTAAATCTTTCAGCTAATTAGCAATTCGAGTTAATAGTGTTCTATTCAAAAAATAATACTTTGAGACTGCTTCGCAATAATAATTTAAGCTAAATTTTACGATTCCGGGCTCGCAATGACAAAAATTGATTAATGCTGTATATTTTTTATTTCCTGGATAGGTTCTTAGCTATTTCACAATAGCAGGAAATTGCTTTTAATATATTATCTACAAATCCTACCAATAGAGTTAAATAATCATTGGTTTTTTATGTTTATTGATTTAACATACAAGCAATTCGAGTTAATTATGTTAAATATGTTAAAAAACTAGGCTAGTCACTAATTTTTAGTTGATAAAAAATGTTAACTAAATATACCCTCCAAGCTTATGAAGGTAGATTATTATAAATTTATTGGTTGAAAAATTTTTCCCTGAAAAGAGTTTCTTCTTTCTAATTCTCTATCAATTTGGTTTAAAATTTTAAACTTTTCAGGCAACCATCTTGGAGCAACTAAAATTTCTTTTAAACCATTTCCTGCAATTCTATGAATAGTGACCTCAGGAGGAAGGATTTCAAGAAAATCACAAACAATATCAACGTATTCTTCTGTTGATAATAATCTAATTTCATTATTTAAAAACATTTTTTCAAGTCGAGTTCCTTTTAAAACACAAAGAAGATGAATTTTTACTCCATTTATCCCAGTATCAGCTAATATTCTGGCTGTTTCAAGCATGTGTTTTCTTGTTTCTCCAGGAAGTCCTATAATTACATGTGCACAAATATTAATATTTTTATTTTGGGTTATTTTAACCGCATTTATAAAATCCTGAGCCGTATGTCCTCTGTTTATAAACTTCAAGGTTTTATCATGCATAGATTGTAAGCCATATTCAACCCATACATAATGATTATCAGTATAAGAACTTATTAAATCTACTTTTTCTGCATCTATGCAATCAGGTCTTGTGCCAATAGATAAACCTATTACATCTTTATGTTGAAGAGCTTTATCATAAGTAATTTTTAAATGTTCTAATGAACCATAAGTATTAGTATAGGCCTGAAAATAAGAAATAAATTTTTTAGCTTTAAACCGTTTTTTTAATCGTTCTATACCTGTATTAAGCTGTTTATCTACAGGTAATAAATTACTATGAGCTTTTGAAAAAGAACCGCTTTCATCACAAAAGATACAACCCCCATAAGATATGGAACCATCTCGATTTGGACAACTAAAACCAGCATCAAGGGTTACTTTATAGACTTTACAGTCAAAAAGTTTTTCAAGATGCTGGCTATATTGATTATATCTTTTACTTGAATTATTTAAACTCATTCATTTTCATTAACTTCTTGATCTTCTCTAGGTGGATATACATAATGTTCTCCACATTTAGGACAAATTACTTCTTGAGTCTGACCTTCTTCTACTTTTGCTACTTCGAATAAAGTTTTACATCCTGATTGTACACATCTGATTGCCCAGGCTGGTCTTATAATTCTAGCCATAAATTAAACCTTTCTGTTTTTGTTCTCTCAATAATACTATACAAAATATTACCAGATTTTTTACTTTCTATAAAATTTTGTTGCTTAATAAATGTTAATCATAAAACATTGATAAAGCTGAAGCAGTAGATGGGTTAAAAGTTTTCAAATAAAAGTTTCTTAATAAAGAGGAAATTTTTTCTATGATTTGTTTTTACATGTAAAGTTAGATGTTAATAAAGTTGATTCTATTTTAAAACTCTTTTATTATAATTAAAGTCGTCAGAGTCTACAAAATATTAATTACTGGACTGGAATAAGAGGTTAAGGAAGGAAAATGAAAACTAATACTATATATAAATCAGGTATCTCAAAAGAAAGGATAGCAGCTTTGGAAGAATTATTATCAGATAATGCTGTACCATACGATTCATCACCAGGAGTGTACGTAAGGTCTGATAAAGATCGTGAATTAGATATTTTATGGCAAGGATTCAAGATTAATTCAAAAGAAGAAAGAACACCTGGTATTTACCTTACAATAGGTTTTATCACAGGCGCTATTTGTATGTTTCTGATGAGTTTAATTCTTAATCTAGGAAATCCTTCCAAGGATAGTATTTCAGACTTAAATTTATGGAAAAAAAGCAGTACAGAGGTTAAGCAAAAAGTTGCAACACCTGTAACCATCACTCCTTCTACACCAGCAAGCCAAAATACTTACACTAAAACAGAAAAATATACTGTTCAAGAAGGCGATACGCTTGAAAAAATCTCTTTAAGGTTCTATGGAACTCCTGATCCTGTAAAAATTGAGCAAATTCAAGCAGCAAATAATATGAATAATCCTAATGAACTTCAGATTAATCAAGAGTTAATAATTCCTTTAGAGAACTAAATCAATAATTCAAATTAAAAGATCTCTCCTAATCAGGAGAGATCTTTTAATAGATAAACAAATATTACATTTATCCTCCAACTGTCCTATTTTTTTCTCAGGGAGAATGATGTTTTATTTTAACTAATGTATTATTAAATTAATAAGACTTTGCGGGAAAAGGAAATTGGAAAGACTTAAGAAAAATATTAAGAAAACTCTAATAATTTTCTTTACCTTGAATCTTTTATTAGCTCAAGGAAATTTTAGCTTCGCTCAATCTATTGAGAATTCTTCTAAAAGTCTTCAGGGAACAATTGAGAAAACTGAAGATAAAGAAGAAAAGAAACTTTTTACTGGTGAAAAGCAGGAATTAGAAAAGGGTACACAGCTAAAAATGACTGTTTCACAAGTAATAAGCTCTGGATATAGCGAAGAAGGTGATGAATTTTTTGCAGAAGTAACAAATGATTTAAATGCACCTGGAGGTATACTTATTCCTGCAGGGACAATTGCTCATGGTAAAGTCTCAAAATTAAGAGGAACTAAGCGTTTAGGTAGGGATGCTTACATAACAGTAAATTTTGATTATCTTGTAACACCTGACGGGCGAGAAATTCCTATAGAAGCTTCTATGACGACAAAAAGACATCCTGTTACCTCTGCTGCTAAAGTAGTTCTTGAGGATACCGCTTATACTATGGCAGGTGGTGTAATAGGGGGTTTTTTAGCTCTTAAGTTTCTTGGGCTTGGTGCTGCTATGGCAAGTCATGGTTATACAGTGGCAGGTGGAGCGGGAGTAGGAGCTTTAGTTGGAGTTACAGCTTCTCTTGCAAGAAAAGGTGACGAAGCTCTTATTGCTCCAGGGGATGAAATAAATGTTCATGTAGCATCACAAATAGAACTTCCTATTATGTCGGAAGAAGCACTTAAAGATGAAGAAAAACAAATGGAAGGTCTTGATGTAAAAATCACTGAATATATGATAGAAAAAGATCCTTTCGGAGAGCCAAACACAATTACATTAACTTTAAACGTTGATAATAAGACCCGTAGAACATTCAGCAGCTTTGATATGGCTTTAGTAAATGACTATAATTCAGTTTATTATCCATCTCCATTTGGAAATACTGATTTGTGGTTTCATAAGATTACTCCAAATACAAAAATGACTGGAAAATTATCTTTTGCTGTTGATAATCCAAAGAGAAAACACTGGTTAGTTTTCTATGACACAACTTCAAGAAAGGTTCTGGCAAAAATTTCCATAAAGAACGCAGAAAGAATGTTAAAAAAAGAAAAAAACAAAAAAAGTTAATCATTTTTTGACAAATTATAAGAAACCCCTCTTAATTAAGAGGGGTTTCTTGCTATTGATATCTAATTCCTGCTTTTTTCATTCTCTGAATAACTTCTTTTAATTTTTCTTCACCTACAGTAAGAGCTATTCTAAAGAATCCTTCACCTGATTCTCCCCAACCATTTCCCGGAGGAACAATTATATGAGCTTTTTCAAGCATCAGTTCGGAAAAATCTACTGAACTCATTCCTTTTGGAGTAGGAATCCATAAATAGAAAGTTGCTTTTGAAGGTTCAATGTTCCAGCCTAATTCTTTTAATCCTTCAATCATAATGTCACGGCGTTTTTGATACAGTGTATTTAATTGATCTATTTCGGATTGAGGACTTCCTAAAGCATTAATACCAGCTTTTTGAATAGCTTTAAATATACCACTATCAATATTATTCTTGATAATACCAAGAGCATTCATAGGTTCAGCACCACCGGCTGCCCAACCTATTCTCCACCCGGTCATGTTGTATGTTTTACTGTGTGAGAAAAACTCTATACAACGTTCTTTTGCTCCTTCAACTTGCAAAAAGCTTGGTGCTACATATCCATCAAAAGTCATTTCACAATATGCCTGATCGTGACAAATTAAAATATCATATTTTTTAGCAAAATCAACAACTTCTTTAAAATATTCAAGGTTAGCTACAGCTCCGGTTGGATTGTTTGGATAATTTAAGAAAATTAATTTAGATTGTTTTGCTATATCTTCAGGAATTTTATCTAATTCAGGAAGATAGTTATTTTGTGGATTTATTGGCATAAAGTAAGGAGTTCCTCCGGCTAAAATAGTCGCATTTCTATAAACAGGGTAAGCCGGATCAGGAACTAGTGTATAATCGCCGGGATCAACAAAAGCGAAAAACACGTGGGCAATACCTTCTTTAGAACCAATTAAAGCCAATATTTCATTATCAGGATTAAGATTTACATCAAACCTTTGCTTCATCCATTCAGCACAAGCAGTTCTAAAACCTGATGTTCCTTGATAAGGAGGATAATTATGAGTTGAAGGATCATCAATTGCTGTATGCATTTCTTCAACTATATGAGGAAAGGTTGGAGTATCGGGATCTCCGACTCCAAGATTTATAATATCGTATCCTTTTGCTTTTGCAGCGTCTACTTTTTTATCAATTTCAGCAAATAAATATGAAGGTATTCTGTCTAATCTTTTGGATAATCTCATACTTAGAACTCCTCTGTTTTCTGTCTTCATCGAAATATTAGATTAAAAATTAGGATAATGGTAAAAATTAAAGTGATAAATTTTTTCAGAGCCATAATCCGGCTAATCGTCACACTGTCATTGCGAGCACCGTAGGTGCGCGGCAATCCAAAAGAAGATAGTAATAATATTATTTGGATTGCTTCGTCACTTCATTGCATTTCGTTCCTCGCAATGACACCAGGAAAATTTGATTTCTGGATATATTCTATAATCACTTGTTTTTACATCTTTACCAAAATTAGATTAACATAAAACTGAACAAAATAAAAAAAGGACATAACTTGTCCTAAATGGGGGTTATACATGAGTGTTTATCGAAGTTTTTTAAAAATTATTCTATCAATCCTAATAAATTTTACCCTTTTAGCCGTTTGTTTTGTTTCATCTCCCAATAATATAAAAACAAAAAACAATTGATAATTGTCCGATAAGCATGTATGTGTAAGAAAAAGGACTTTAATATAATTAAAACCATTGATATTAGAGAATATAAGACTAAAAACACATGCCGATATATAGAAAGTTTTATGTAATTATTATATTCTTTTAAAATAAAGAGAATATAATGTATATATAATAACAATATATAAAAAGTTTGTTTTATTATGCTATTAGAGCTTAATAAATTGTAATAAAAAGAGTAAAGATAGATTTATTCTGGTTATTAAACTATTTATAAGCTATAAAAATTTAAAATTATAAATTGTACAATAAATAACAAGCAGAAGTTATATAAATAAAGATTAATAAGATTTTATACCTAGTTATAATGTTATCTGGTCTATTTTTTCTGTTATTCTTCCACTCCAATTTCTATCACCAATTTCTTGAGCTAAAGATAAAGATTTTCCATATAAGTTTGTAGCTTTATCAAATCGACCATTTTTTAACATAATATCCCCGGCTTGCTCATAGCTTTTTGCACAACCTGAACAGTTTCCTGCTTCTGAATCAATCTTTATAGATTCTTTGTAATAATTGAGAGCTTTTTTATCGATACCTAAATCTCTAAATACTCCGGCTACATTACTTAAAATAGAAGCCTGACCTGTTTTATCAGCTTCATTTTTAGCTAACCCAAAGGCTAATTTATAATAATTTAAAGCTTTTCTATAATCTTTTTTTACTGTAAAGATATTTCCAATACTGTTTAAAGTTTGTGCCTGGTCTTTTATATTTTCTGTTTCCCCATCAAGAGCTAGAGCAGCGTGATAGTGATCCAAAGCAGGATCAACTTTGCCTAGATCATCATAAATAGAAGCCATATTATAATAAGCTTTTGCCTGAGTTTCTTTATCCCCGGAGATTTTAGCAAGAGTTGCAGCTTTATTGTAGTTTTTAAGAGATTGAGAGAGTTTATTATTTTCATCAAAAATATAAGCTACATTTAAAAATATTTTAGCTTGAGTATTCTTGTCATCTATTTTTTGAGCAAAGATTAAAGCTTTTTTTCCTTCAGATAAAGCTTTTGCATAATTACCTTTATCAATAAGTTCTTCAAAGTTGTTATACAAATTTTGTAATCTGATATTTTCCAGTTTTGAAGGTGTTTTTTGTGTAGTTATTTGAGGAAGAGGATTATTTATTTCAGATTTTGTTTGTATTTGAGGAGATTGTTCCTGTTGTTGGGAAAGAATTTCTTCAGAGTTCTTTTCAACAGACGGTTTTTCTTCTGTTTTTTCTATTTCCGGGATAGATAAATTATAATCCACTTTTTGTAAGAAAATGGCATTTATCCAATTGGTTACTACTTTAGAATGTCTATTTAAAGTAGTAGTTATATATTCATCAAGTATTTCGGCTGAACTTCTTAAATTTGATTTAATAATAGATTGAGAGGGAGAAGACTTTTTAGCTTGAAGTTCAACTAATTGTAGATATCCAGATACTTCTTTTTCAACATCTTCAGGAGCGCCAATAGCGCTTAATGTACTGCGAAAATCAGTAAGAATTTGGCTAATATTAACTTTCTCTGCTTTATAATCAATAGCAGATTTATAAGCCTGACCAGTTGAAGAATTATTGTCTTCAAGAGACTGATTTTGTCCAGGTTTTTTGGACTGCTCAGAATCCCTGAAAACTTTTTCAACAGGTTTATGCTTTATTTGGGGTGTATAAGGCTTTGTGTATGCCGGATAAACACCAGGATATAACGTAGTAACCGCCTTCTTTCTGAATTAAAAATAACTCTCTCTTAGCTCCTCTATTTTATACATCGGCTAAGATAAATTAAAACTTTAAGAAAAAGCAGGCTTTTTTCTACTGTATTTAGATGATTTTTAGAAAAACCATTCCTTTTGCTAATTTTAATGATGTTTTTGTAATAATCAAAGATTTTCTTATGTTGTATTAAGGTTGGGTCAAAATACTTTGACCCAACCACAAATAATGATTAAGCTGGTTGGTTAGATTGCCGCGTCGGAGCTTCGCTCCTCCTCGCAATGACAATGCCATGATGTTGAAATTCTTTGTTCAAAATAACAAGAGAAAAATTGTAAGTTTTTAAACTTATATTTTTTCTAATAAATCTCCAACCTGACATTGGAATATCTCACATAGTTTATCAACGGTAACAAAATCAATTCTCTTAGCTTTTTCGTGATATAAATTTGAGATTGTATTTCTATTTAAGCCAGTTTTTTCATGAACATCCTGGATGCTCATTTTGTTAATACCCATTAATTTTGATAAATTACATTTAATCATAATTGAAAATTTCTTAATACCATACTTAATATGTTAAGTAAAATACTTGACTAATTAATCAGAATATAATATATTTTAGATATTATATTTAGGAATTATTGTATTTCTTTAAAAATACCATAAAAAGCCATAAATTTTCATGGCTTTAATTGGAATTTTTGTAATTTATAAACCTTACCTAAAAAAGAGGATATTATGAAGAATATAAAACAAGAAGAACTTTTATATAGATTATTGGACTTAAAACACTGTCTTGAAATTGCAGAGAGATACATTAAATCTGCTCAGGAAACTTTTGGTGAAATCGAAGAATTCAAACATTTATTAAAAGATATAAAGTAAGTTTGGGCAAAATTATTTTGCCCAAACTTAAAACTGAATAGCAATAAACCTCTTTTACAGTAGGAACTTAAATTTTAAGGTGCGTCCTATAATAAGTCTCTTATTTTCAAAGTCTTTTATGTTATAAATAAATAGATAAAGACTGGTTTGTAATATTAGAGAGAGGATATAAAGTGTTAAGAGCTGGAATTGTAGGATTACCAAATGTTGGTAAATCAACTTTATTTAATGCATTGACTTCAAGTAAAAATGCAGAATCTGCTAACTATCCTTTTTGCACTATTGAACCAAATGTAGGTGTTGTTAGTGTACCAGATGAAAGACTCTGGATACTTAAAGATATAGCAAAAACAAATGTAGTAATCCCAACAGCAATAGAATTTGTTGATATAGCAGGCCTTGTTAAAGGGGCAAGCAAAGGTGAAGGACTTGGAAATCAGTTTCTAGGTCATATTAGAGAGGTTGATGCTATTATTCATGTGGTTCGCAGCTTTTTAGACGAAAATACCGTTCACGTAGCAGGAAAAATCGACCCAATAAACGATATTGAAACAATTAATATGGAACTAGCTTTAGCTGATCTTAATACCGTTGAAAAAAGAAAAGACAGAATCTCAAAACAGGTTAAATCCAGAGAAAAAAATGCTATTATCGAAGATTCTGTTATAGACAAATTAATTGAACTTTTAAGTGAAGGTAAGCCTTTTTCAATTGATTTATTTAACGAAGAAGAATTACCTTTTGTTAAAAACTTACATCTATTAAGTTGTAAGCCTGTTATTTATGCCGCCAATGTTTCAGAAGCTGACCTTGTAAAAGGAACAAATGAGTTTGTGGAAATGGTAAAAGAATATGCAAAAACTCATCAAGCTCAAGTTGTTGTTATTAGTGCACAAATAGAATCTGAATTAGCTGAATTATCCCCTGAAGAAGCAAAAGACTTCATGGAAGAACTTGGTGTTGATGATTCAGGCATAAATAGAATGATCAAAGCTGTATATGAACTTCTTGGTTTAAGAACATATTTTACAGTGGGAGAAAAAGAAGTAAGAGCTTGGACAATAATAGCAGGGACTAAAGCACCTCAAGCAGCCGGTGTAATTCACACCGACTTTGAAAAAGGATTTATTAGAGCTGAAATCACCGGTTATAATGATTTTGTTAATGCCGGTTCTTATGTCGTCGCAAAAGAAAGAGGTGTTACAAGATTGGAAGGCAAAGAATATATTGTCCAGGATGGCGATATAGTTCATTTCAGGTTTGCGGTGTAATTAAATTAGTAGCACAACAACGTAAACTTATAGCTTTAAATTAAGTCCATCCATTTCAAAGAATACAGCGATGACTTAGGTTAGGTAATGGATATTACCATTAAATTTCGTTGAAATTGATTTTAATACTTAAATCTTACTTCTTCTAATTATCTAGAATTTAGATTAAAATGTTATTATAAAGCTTTATACAACTTAATTAGCATTAATAAAATAAAGGTAAAAAATTTGTTTGAGCGTTTTACGGAAAAAGCCATTAAAGTAGTTACTTATGCTCAGGAAGAAGCGATCAATGCCAAACATTCTAAGCTTTATCCAGAACATATTTTGCTTGGAATTTTAAGAGAAGGAACCGGAATTGCTGCAAGATTTTTAAGAGCATCAGGTTTAAATCCGGAAATTTTGAGAGAAAAAATCAGCAAAATAATTATAATAAAACAACAGGAAAAAATTTCTGTTGAGAATTTACAATTCAGTTCTGCTACTAAGAAAGTATTAAAAGAGGCATGGGATGAAGCAAAAGCCTTAGGGATAAACTATATTAATTCAGAACACTTATTCTTATCTCTTTTAAAAGAGAATAATGTCTCTATAATAAAACTTTTAGATGAACTTGATATTGATAAAAACAGAATTAAAACCAGTGTGCTAAGGGTTATTGAGAAAAAATCAAAAGTATCTTTTCACCCTGAAGCCAGTCAAAAAACTCTTCCTTCTAAATTAAGCTTTTTTTCTATTCCTTCTATTTTTGAAGAAAAAGATTCCTTACAAATAATGACTGCTGCTCAGGAAAAATTAAAAAATACAAATTTTGAAGCACTTGGAACAGAGCAAATATTTCTTGCAATGCTTGAAGATAAAGAGTCACCTTTATATGCATTACTTGAAAACGAAGGGATAACAATTGAGAAATTTCAGGAGAAATTAAATTCCCTGAATTCCAGAAAAGCAGAATACAGTTATAATGAATGTTTATTTACACCTGGGACGTTCTTTGCAATAAGTTCAGCTTATGAGCTTGCAAAAGAACTTGGCTCTTCTTCGATAAAACCCGAACACATTATTCTTGGATTATTAAAAGAAAAAAAAGGTATTGCTTATGAAATTTTGGAAGAATTAAATATCGATACCAATAATTTGTACAACAAAATTATTAATCCTATAGAAAAACAAAAGCCTGTTACCCTGACTATTCTTAGACTTGCAAAAGAAGAAGCAAGAAGATTAGGACATAATATGGTCGGGACAGAACAAATATTACTTGGTATTCTCGGAGAAGGAACAAGTATAGGTGCTATTGTTCTTAAAAATCTCGGAATAACTCTAAAAGATGCCAGAATTGAAACGGAAAAACTTATAGGATATGGTGACAGATATTCTGAAAAAGAATTGATTTTTACACCCAGAGTTAAAAAACTTCTTGAAATTGCCTGGTCAAAGGCTAAAAAGTTCAATCACCCAAGAATTGAGTCTGAGCATCTTTTACTTGGAATAATTAAAGAAAAAAAATGCATGGCGATGAAAGTCCTGGAAAATTTTGGTGTGGATGTGCTTGAGATTAAGCAAGGAATCTTAAAAGCAATAGAAGAAAAAAATTACAATTTATCAAATACAGAAGAAGTATAAAACAATTACCATTGTGTAGGTAATGAAAAGCAGAATGTTGTGCCGACTCCAAGCTTGGTATCGTACCAGATTTTACCGCAATGAGCTTCAACGATCTGCTTTGCAAGATATAAACC
>MFRQ01000051.1:7274-11322 GCA_001784615.1 Candidatus Melainabacteria bacterium RIFOXYA2_FULL_32_9 | reverse complement strand
TTTAAATTAACATCTTAATATTATTTTGACACATGTACAGATTCTTTTCTTGGATAGGTACTGCAACAAAAGAAAGAAAAAGCAGCACAGCTGCACCATTAAGTCCTCGCTGAAATAATCGAGGACTTAAGTTAGTGCGTCAGCACCAAAAAAGAAAGAAAACCCTGCTGATATTTACGGCTACTAGGAACTTATCTTGATTAAAGAAATAAAAGTACTATTTTACAGATATTAAATTTACAAAAATTAAGAAATTCCACATAAAACATAAAATAGCCTTCTGAAGGCTATTTTATGAGCTTATTAAAATTACTTTGATAGATTGTTTGATAAGTTTAAAAATAATATATTTTTTTAGATTTTAATGCTTGAAAGCTCGCAAAATTCTATTAAATTCTGCAATTCTCGCTCAACCTTGCTTGTCATATAATCATTTTCAATCATCTTAACTATGTCTAAAGCTGACATATATAATTTATAAGCATTATCAGCATTTTTCCATTTATTTTCAGCACTTTCAGACAATTCTACTATTTTTCTAAAGATTTTACCGTAAGTTAAATATAATTCTGCCTGCACCACGTATAATTCCATACTCTTTGCTAATTCAAGAGCCTGCTCTACATACATTCTGGCAGATTCAAAATTACCTTTAACAATATGAACTTCTGCAATTAAGCCTTTTAATAATGCTGTAAAGAAATAATTATTTATTTCTGCTTTTTGAGATATATCATGGGCTCTTTGGGCTATTTCATGAGCAGCAAGGATGTTTCCATCAGTCAGTTCAATTTCGGCAATTAAATACCAGCCTAATAATGCACCTGTAGCTATCTTATACTCGGAACAATAGGTGATTATCTCATTATAAATGGTTTTAGCGCTATCAATATTACCGGTTTCTTTTAGGGTTTTAGCCAATAATAACTTAATTATTGCAAGAACATTATACTCTCTACACTCTTCAGCCAGGATCTGTAAAGAGTAACAAAGCTTACCTGCCTGACTATAATTACCATTGAATATCTTAGAAAGTGCTGTAACAAAATCCCAGTACAATCTTATAAGAGTTTTATCTTTAATTTGAGGTATTATTTCTGTTAAATAAGCGAGTGAATTACTGGCAGATTTAGTCCTACCTTGTAATATTCTGTATAAAGCTTCAATTATTCTTGCTTTAAACTCAATATCAACAAATCCTAGTTTACTAGCTTTATTTATAACCGAGCCAACCACATTTATAGATTCTTTATTTCCTTGAACAGCTAAAGCCTTAGCAAGGGTTAATTCTGCATCTATCTCAATATAGCTTAAATCTTGATCACCTAAACCCGGAATAACGTTATTAGTCTCAATAAAACTCCTTAAAACAGGTATAACCTTGCTTTTTGCAATAACAGCTGTCTCTTCCAGTTTTCCTAAATTATATAATGCATCTAACTTCGAATAGTATAATAAAGCGCTTTCTATATGAAATTTTTGCTCATCAATTCCAGACAAAGCCCTGTTCACACATTCTATAACACCAGTATAATTGCCCAATATCTCACAACTCTTTGCAAGATATCCAGTTAATTCTATTACCTGTATGGTATCTCCTTTTTTCTCTCTTTCAACAATTGCATTTGAAAGATAATCAACCGCTTCCAGTGGATTAACCTCATAACTCACTTTCCCTATTTGCTCATAAATGTGGTTTTTGATTCTTTCTTTTTCAGAATCGTCTGATAAGTTAATTTTATCTAGCAAACCTACAGTTTGTTTTTGAGTTGCAACATATACCTGCACATCACCAACTGAAATTGCCTCAACTGCACTTCGTCCCCAATATTCAACAGCTTTTTCAGGAAAATTTGCAAGCTCAGCTTGAACTGCAAGAATTGACCCGGACACTTTAGTATATTTTGTTAATGTTTCAAGAGCCTGATTATGGTAGTCAACCTTTTCTTCATTAGAATGCCATAATTTATAAACTATATTCCATATAAACTTATGCTTGAACATAACACTGTAATTATCAAAATTAACAAATATACCGTTAGAAAGAAGCATTTGCATTAAATTATTAAATTGTTGTGCTTCTATACCAAGCATAAGCTGAATTATTGACGACATAGATCGTTGCCCAAACAAGCTTGCTGAAAGCATAATTTTTAAGTTATCAGAATTTAAAGTATTTATTTGAGCTAAACGTGCATTTAATATAGCTTCAATATTTTCTGGTAATTGCATATTCTCTGCCCGGGGATCAAACTTAAGAAGATTATCTTCAGGAAATATTGCCTTAACTTGAAATAAATACCAAAGAGCTTGCTCTATATAAATTGGAAACCCTTTAGCCTTGCTAAATATCTGCTTTTTTAATTCCACAGGGATAATATCCTGGTTATTCAACATCCCGAGTAATGCTTTATCCATATCTTCATCTGTCATTTTAGTCAAATGAAGCTTGATAATCCTATCATTATAACTAGATGAGAGGAAATAATCATTTAAATTAACTTCAGGTGAATATGTAGCAATTATTTGATTACCATTATCCAAAAAGAAATTATCTATTAAATATTTAATACAGCCTATTGAAGCAATATCTATAAATTCAAGATCTTCTATTAACAGAACAACCTTGTCTTTCTTATTTAATGCACTAAAAATTGCTCTAATACTCTCATAAATTTCAAGCTGATTATCAAATAAACCGGAAAGATCTGAGGTAAGGTTTTCCTGAAATAGCAGTTTGCATAAAATATTTTCTATATGTTTATCTTTAATTTCAAGAGTTTCAAGAGAATGACTGAGAAATTTCTTACTTTCAGCTATATTAAGAGTAAACATAGGTAAGTTAAATAAGGTTTTAAGAGAGTCCTGGAAGAATGCAAACGGAACAAGTTGATTAACAGGCTGACACATTCCCATTAACCATATAATCTTCTCATTTAAAAGGCTCTGTCTAATAGAAGAAACTACAGTTGATTTTCCAATCCCATCCAACCCTGCTATTCCAACAATAGCGCCTTTTTTCTCTTTAGTTATAATACCGGCTGCAATATTATATGCTTCTTCCTGAGAAACTTCTTTTTCACCAAATTGTTCAAATATCTGACTAGTCTTTCTAAGTTTATCTCTGGCTTGAAGTACCTCATTTCTCTGTTTCTCTATCTTTTCTTTATTTTGAATATTTTCCTGAGCCGTGTCTTGTAATTCTTCTGTACTGGTAATTTCAGGATCTTCAATGTTAATTGATGAATCATTAATTGATTCTGAATCGTCCCTCAACTTATAAAAAGTTAGCAGGCCATTTCCTTGAGAAATATCAATTTCCTCAAAATCAAACATATCTGAAACAAGGTTGTACAAATCAGCAACTACAACAATTTCATTAACCGATGCAACAGCTCTTTCAAGCTTGGAAAAACTATTTTTAGCTTGATAACTAACAGAAATACCGGCCTTAGCTTCAAGCGTTATCCCAACATCTTCTTGTAGCTGAACATTAAGATCACTAATATCACTTAAAACACGCTGAGCTGCAACTATAGCATA
Source organism: Candidatus Melainabacteria bacterium RIFOXYA2_FULL_32_9 (assembly GCA_001784615.1). Lineage (NCBI taxonomy): Bacteria > Bacillati > Candidatus Melainabacteria > Candidatus Melainabacteria bacterium RIFOXYA2_FULL_32_9. Next base: position 7,779 of record MFRQ01000051.1, on the reverse strand, counting down.
AATTGCTGATAGTTTTGCAGAACCAGCTTTAAATTCAATCGCTATCACCTGATTAGATACTTTTTTTACAGCTTTTGCATTCTTTTTAGCTTCATTAACTATTATTTGTTGAAATTCCTTTTGAAATTTTAATGTTAAATCATCTGAATCAAGATATTTCTTAATGTTTTCAAAATTAATTAACTCTATAGATAGAAAGATACTATCTCCTAAATCCTGATGCCTATTTACAGAACTCTGCTCAGGTGGGACTAAAGATTCAGAATTTTTGTGATTGGCGGAAGCAAAAGTTTTTGAACATTTAATACAATTTAATTCTCTAACATAATTTAGAGTGTTACAGTTTGGACATACTCTAAGCAGCTCAAAATTACACTTTCTGCAATTTTGAGCATTAGGACGATTTGGAGTTTTACATTTAGGACAAATTAAAATCAACCTAAATCCACACCTAAAGCATTTTTCTCGTCCAATTATATTTAAATCTTTGCATTTAGGACAAGTT
>MFRQ01000051.1:0-7250 GCA_001784615.1 Candidatus Melainabacteria bacterium RIFOXYA2_FULL_32_9 | reverse complement strand
GAGCATACTTTAGTATTTTCCTGATTTTTTCCTCCACAACGAGGACAATTCATCTATTATTCCTTCTTTTATATATGCCGTTCGCTACTGTATACAATTAATTATAGATTTTATTGAGCTTTTTGACAAAAATACAAATTACTTTAATAATTTACTTATTATTTCTAATATAAAATTATAGAATTACCAATATACTCCCTTACCATCTTTTCATATGATTTTGATAAGGTCAAAATTCTAACAATTGATAACTATTAAATAACCAAGGCTTAATCCTATGCCAATCTAAAAAACAAGTATTTTATCGATTTAGCTGCTCTGGCTAATTAATAAGAGAAAACACTGCATCAATTCTAACTTTTAATATTTCATTTTGATACTATTTCAGTTAAAATATCATTTAGAAACACTGCCATTCAGGTTAAAAAGCCTATAAAATATATACTGAAACAAAATATACAAATAAGACTTAGTTAGGAATCAATATAATGACAAATCTTAAATCAAAATATGAAACCGTAATTGGACTTGAAGTCCATGCCCAATTGAAAACCAAAGCAAAAATTTTCTGTGGCAGCGCAACAGAGTTTGGCAAGCAACATAATAGTCAAATTTGCCCTATCTGTGCAGGATACCCTGGTGTATTGCCTGTTTTAAATAAAGAAGTGGTTAATTTTGCCATATTAACAGGATTAGCACTTAACTGTGAAGTTTCCAGGCATTCTAAATTCGATAGAAAACAATACTTTTATCCGGATTTACCTAAAAATTATCAAATTTCACAATATGATATGCCTATAGCAAAAAATGGCTGGATAAAAATAGGCGAGAAAAAAATAAGGATAAATAGAGTTCACCTTGAAGAAGATGCGGGTAAACTTGTACATGCCGGAGCTGCAGGACTAGCTGGATCTACATATAGCCTGGTTGATTACAACAGAACAGGGGTTCCATTACTTGAAATAGTCAGCGAAGCTGATATATCTTCTCCTGAAGAAGCCAGAGCATATATGGAAGAATTAAGAAATGTCGTAAGATATTTAGATGTTTGCGATGGAAACCTTGAAGAAGGAAGTCTAAGGTGTGATGCAAATGTTAGCATAAGGCTTATAGGACAAAAAGAATTTGGCACTAAGGCTGAAATCAAAAATATGAATAGTTTTAGGGCATTACAAAAAGCCCTTGAATATGAAGTTGAAAGACAAACAGAACTTGTTGATAAAGGTGAAAGAATTATTCAGGAAACAAGACTCTGGAATGAGGCTGAAGGAATCACTGTTTCAATGAGAAGCAAAGAAGAGGCTCATGATTACAGATATTTCCCTGAGCCCGATCTTGTACCTCTTGAAATAGGACCTGACTGGATTGATAAATTAAAAGTTCTAATGCCAGAATTACCTGAACAAAAACGCCAAAGATATATATGTGACCTTGGATTATCTGAATACGATGCCTCAGTTATAGTAGAATCTCTTGAAATGGCCAGATTTTTTGATAAAGTAGCTGAACTTGGCGCTAACATTAAGACCGCTGCAAATTGGCTTATGGGAGATATTACAGCCTATTTAAAAGAGAAGAAAATATCTATACAGGATACCAAATTAACTCCTGAAAACCTTGCTGAAATGCTTCAACTCATAGATAAAGGCGTTATATCAAATAATATTGCTAAAAAAATGATTACTCCTTTGATTGAAAAAGGAGATTCTCCTAGAAAATTGGTTGAAGAACAAGGAGTAAGCGTAATTACTGATGAAAGTGCAATTAGAGAAATAATTAAAAAAGTTCTCGATAACAACGCTTCAGAAGTGCAAAAATATAAATCAGGCAAACCTCAACTATTTGGTTTCTTTGTAGGCCAGGTAATGAAAGAAACTAAAGGAAGAGCTCAGCCTGAAACAGTAAATAAAATAATTAAAGAAGAATTAGAGAAATAATAAGCTTAGAGCCTGTCTGGCTGAAAATGTAAAAATCAGGCTATGATATAATTACAGGCTCGTCTTTTGGACTTAAAGTTGTTTAAAGACAATTCACAAGGCGATTCAACTTTAGCAAGACAGCTTCTTAAATTATTCAGATTATCTATTATTTTTAATCTTATTATACAACTCTAAAGCACACTGAGTTGGGGTTTTAAAAACTCCTTCAGTAACTATTCTTTGTCTCAAAAATAAATTTTGTTTATATACTTTATCAACTTGATTTTCAATATTTGGAGTATCAATTTCAAACACATGGAATCCAGCTGGTGCTAAGTCCACTTTCACTGCCTCTTTATGAATCGAATACTTGCTATAAAGTCCCGAATGCGGTGCAAGATTTACCAAGGGCTGAGTAGATTTTAACCCAGGCACATTAATATTTCCTGATTGTCTGGCATTAACATCTTTATTCGCTATTACCAAGAGAGTTTTCCCGTTTAAATGCCTTGCATAAGCAATTATCTGGTCATTTTTATTTCCTGATGCTTTTAAAGGAATATAAGAACCCTCTGTAATTACATCTTCATGCTGTTTTCTTAATTTAAACATTTTTGACATAAATTGGCCAATTTCAGGATGTTCACCACCCGGTTTTCTTGAATAGTTAAATATGTCTAGCATTTCAGGGTGAACTATACATTTATTACTGTCTGTATCAGACTTTGGACTTGTTTTGTCTTTATAAGAATATAGATATCTATCTCCCGATTCAAATCCTGTTACAAAATAAGGATTGGTCATAGGTAAAGTTGCTTGCAATCCTGTAGTAAGATTACAATACAAAGATCCACCATTAGACATAGGACTTTTATCATCGTGAGTTGCGAATGATCCTAATAATGACCTATTTGGAGGCAGCTTACGAGACATCTCCAGGTTGAGGATCATATTATCATGGAAATCTTTAGCGTTTTTCATTTGATTAAATATGTGATACTGACCGTAATAAGAATCAAACCCAACCTTTAAAAGATCTTCAGGACGATCTGCCGGTATATTAGCAATTGGAGATGCATCTTCATAGGTATAACTTTCTGCAAGGAAAGCAAAATTAGGATCTTTAGTTCTGGCGTAATTAATTAGTTTATCCCAGAATTCTACAGGCTTAGCTCTGGCAACATCAGCCCTTATACCATCAAATCCAAGCTCTATTGATAAGTCAACAAACTTTTTGTGCATATCAAGCAATGCTTCATTTAATTGCCCCTTTTCCTTATCTTTCCACGGAGCAAACATCCTTATATCCTGCCAGCCTTGAGGAACCTTAGGATTTCCCTGTGTATCTATAGCCATTAATTCGGGTTGTGCTTCATACATATCAATTGAGGCACAACTTGGCAAGTCAAGCATCACTCTAATACCACGCTTATGCGCTTCTTGCATAAAAAGTTTAGCTTCTTCTTTAACGCCTAGTGGGTTCGCAGAATCATCAAGCTTTGGATCGACAGATAAATAATCTAATGGAGCATAAACTGATCCTGCAGTTCCCATAGCACCCTTTTTACCTGGAGGGTGAATAGGAAGTATGTGCAATGTATTAATACCTAAAGATTTTAATTCATCAAGTCGCTCAATGGCATTTAAAAAAGTACCGCTTTGCTCCCCATTATCAATTAAACCATTTTTGTTTTTATCTTTAGCATTAAAGGTTCTCATAACAAGAGCATAGACTACAGCTTTATTTTCGTGGAATAGTTCTCTTAAATCATTTTTCCAGTTAGTTTTTAGATTATTGTTCAATTTTGACAGTTGAGTATTGGCTACAGGATATACCGGATAACCTGAATAAACTCGATTATTTATGAACTTATTAGTATTTATTTGAGATTTATTATTGGCTGATAGCTGTTCGACTTGTCGAATTTCCGGCTGCTGTGCAGGACGTTGATTAATTGTAGCCTGCACATTACCAGAATTACTGTAAGACTGATAAACAGGGGGCCTGTAATTTAAACCATAATTATTTTGAAGGCTCATTTCCAGCTACCTCCTTAGACTTATACACATCCGGATTATAATTATTCGACTTGCCCATTCTTAAAATTGTAAATAAAGTTAACCCTAATAATACTCCTCCACCAATTAAACCTACTTTCTGAAACCAGCTTCTATATTTAAGTGTAAGCCAATTATTATATGTAACTGTATCACGAGCCGCATCAGCAATTAGATCTTGAGGAGTTTGCCCCAACCATTTACCTAAAGACTTAAATTGAGATGAATCTTGATTTTTTATAACATCAATAATTTTATCAATAGTCTTTTTACTTGTGAGAGATTCCCCAAGTCTATTTCTTAAAGCCTTTTCTCCACCTTTTTTCATAACTTCAGTAAGTTCAGTCAAAGCATCTGAAGATTTAATTCCTCCTAAAAGTCTGGTAACAACTTTCATGCTCTTACCTTTTGAATTTTTAAGGGCATGTACTACTCCATCAAATGAAGACTCAATATCAAGTACTCTGTTACCTAAGCTATTTTCAACTTTACCAGCAATATTTACAGCATTATCATTGCCAATTATTGATTCTAAGGCACGTTTAAATGGTTTTTGTATAAACGTTGATATTATACCTTGAGCTGATTTAGCCTGATTCACTGGTTTACCAGCAACTTTAGTAACTTTATGAACGACTTCAGCTAACTCTTCAGGCTTCATACTATGTAAATGCTGTGAAATAATATCAGCACGTTTATCTACGTTAGCATCAGCTAACTTTTTGATAAGATCTTTTGGCATTTTTAATGCTTTTAAAATATTTTTAGATACATCTGCCCAGGAATTTCCAATTCCATTAACTAGAGTTGCTTTATGATAACCATACAATGCCTGATCAGCTTTAAGTAAACCTGTTAATTTTTTATATAAACCTAAAACTTCTTCTTTTTTTGTGCTATTGCCAATATCAGAAATTTTCTCTGATATTGCTGTTTTAACTTCATTAGAGGTGAGTTTATCGGATAAACCTGTAAAAAACTCTTTTATTCCTGCTGAATTTCCTTCAGCTAATAGATTACCAAGTTTCTTCTCACCCGCTGATGATTTCATATTAGAAACTTTATTTATAAGACTACTAATTAAATCTCTGGAACCATTGACAGCACTTAGTTTAAATTTAGCTAGTCCAGTATTTACTATGTTTAATAACTTTTTAACCGGATCTCTTAATTTGTCAGCCATAAGACTTGATAAAATTGGTGTTGAAAAACCAGCTGTCAGCATCCATAAGGTATTTGATTGAGTAGCAATCTGCTTCATTTTATCCTGAATAGCTTCTCTACGATTTTCAATATTTTCAGGAATTCTAAGTTTATTACCGACTTTATTTATCTGCTCATCGCTCATAAGATCCCAGGGTAGATATTGAGGGTCCTGAAAGAATCTTTTTCTTCTTCCCTGGCTATCAACGTATTCTTGATTTATATCAACACCTGTAAGCATTTTCACAGGTTTTCCAATAAAAAATTTAGGCCATACAGACATAGCTAAAAACCAGGTGCCAAAACCGACAAATTCCATTGCTTTTGCCATAGGAGTAGTGGCTTTTGATGCAAGTAAAGAAGCAATTCCTAAACTTCCAATACCAATAGCTGAATCATTAAGCTTGCCTATTTCATAATCCCCACCTTCACCTTTTAAAGCTTTATAGAAAGTCTTAGCGGCACTGCAGTATTCTTTAAAAACATCTCCAGGTCTTGGAATCATGGTCCCTTTTATGAGATGCCCTTTAGGAGGAATTGCAGTAGGCTTAACAAAGTAGAAATTCTTGAACAGATCAGACATATATTGACTGTTATTATTCAGAATGGTTGTTGGCACGCTATAACGCGCGCTATTAATATTATTATTTTGTGAAAGAGAATTAACCATTCTTCTATTTTCTCCTAAGCCCTGGACTTACCTACTATGTCAAAAGCATTTTTCATAAGATTTTTTCTTTTTTCCTGGATAGCATCTGGGAATTTAGAGACATCTACAGATTTTTTGTCCTTTAATGAGCCGGCTCTAAGAATAGACCAGTTAGCCAATAAAGTAGCAGTTATAGCGCTAATTACTGCTGCTTTTCCATAGTACTTCGTTATACCTTTAGCTCCTGTTCCATTCCAGAAATCTTTTACACTATTTTTTAATGTATTCCAGAATTGACCTTTTAAAGTAAGTCCTGCTCCTTTGATGCGGAACCAAGTATTTTCTAATGGACTCATGCCCTGTTTAGAGGTAAGGGCATTTCTTACAAAATCATTTTTTAACTGATTACCAAGGTTTTTCCAACTATCTTGCATTGATAATCCAATTGCCAAAGCAGCATAAGGAATTGTAAGAGCATATTTCCAGGCTCTTGACATAATAATTAGTTTTTTAACATTGGGTTTTACCGTTGAATCTGAATCATTAAGATTATGATTTATTCCCATTTTTTTAGCGATATCATTAAAATTCTTATTTATAATCCTATGATTGTGGGCTGCTTTGTCTTCTCCATGGCGTAATAAATCAAAGTATGTAAAATCAGTACTTTCAAAAACTTTATGGTATTCCTTTCTCATAGGAGATAATCCATCAGGACTTTTTGTTCTTAATCTTACAATCTTCTTGTAAGATTGGTCTAAGTCAACTCCTGTAAACATCTTTACAGGAACATTAATAGCCTTACTTGCAAGCATAGCTGCTAAATAAAAGAGGCCCACTCCAACTGCTTTTTGTCGAGTAATAGCTTTTGCAGCGTCTCCCCCTGCAGCAAAACACAAAGCTAAAATAGGGCCACCAACATAGTATGGGATTTTAGCCAGTTGCAAAAACTCAAAAAAGTTAGCATCAGGATCCCCTTTCAAGCCTCTAACCGCATATTCGGGCAGCGAAAGAGCTTGAGTAATATTAACTCTAGTCTTAGTTTTTATGTCAGTCGGCAATATCTCATCATGAGCCTTATTAATACTATCGTATATTTTAGAATCAAGACTCACATCCATTTCACAAGTTTTAACAGCTTCAGGTTGATTAGCTTTATTAGCTTTCAAATCTGCTGCTAATTTTTTGAAATAAATATTTTGCTGAGATGGACTTAAATTATTAGTTCTGTCAGTTTTAATCATGTGCAACCTCTAACACACATGTACTTTGGTACTGATAAAACGTTGCTCAATAAAAAAACATGCTAAAGTTAATCTTTTTTATTTACTTTTATTTACAATGATTATTTCCTGATAATTCAATAAAAACCTTCCAAAATACATTATTATTTAATGTTTCCATTCGATAAAATATCTTCT
>MFRQ01000050.1 GCA_001784615.1 Candidatus Melainabacteria bacterium RIFOXYA2_FULL_32_9 | reverse complement strand
GAACCATATTTTCTATATTTTCTGAAATATCAACACCCGGATAAACCACACTGATATTTTCATTATTAACATTAAAATTAGTCATTATATCGTTTTTAAGAATATTTGAGACAGTAAATATGTGTCTAAACCCCTTTTTTAACCATTTTTTCTGATATTTAAAATGATTAAATTTTTTGAGTTTAAGTAAAATTGCATCAAAAGGATTTTCCAGTTTTAGGCGATGAGCTAAAGAATGTCCCTGAAAAAATGCCATATCAACAGGTGGTGCCATACTATCAGTTATTACCAGATCATAGTTATTTTCATCTATATGTTTTTGTATTTCTTGAAATAATTTTTCCATAACAACCGGATCTTTATAATAATACGATTGCCCAATTACTGTTATATTATTTATTCCGGGAAGATCAGGAGTGTCTGATTTGCCTATATATTTGCTGCAATACAAGTCTACAGTGTAATTACTTTCAATACACTTATTTATAAGCTTATAAAACAGCTTTTCTCCACCGCTGTGGAAATTATTTTCTCTAAAAACATTAATTATAAAGGCAAACTTCTTCATACTTCTCAGCTTTCTATATATGATAATTATAGCAAGATAAGTTCTTCTAATTATGTATAATTAGATATTTATAATAAACTAATTATATTATGGGTAAGCTGATCGATTTTAAAAAATTTTATCAAAATATACTTTTTGCTGACAGGTTTTTGAAAATAGCAAGAATTTTTCATTTTGAAAAGATCTCCTGGTCCTTGTTAAACCTGGAACCCAGGGATAAATGTCTGTTATTAGCTCCTCATCCTGATGATGAAACTGTCGGATGCGCCGGATTGCTTCTAAAATACCCTAAGAACTTTGATATCGTATGTATAACTGATGGCAGATGTGGGAGTTATGATCATACTCCTGATGAAACAATCGATATAAGAAAAAGAGAGTTTGAAGAAGCCATGGAAAAATTTGGCATAAGCTCTTATTCTTTCCTGAATATTGAAGATAGAAAATTAATCAATAATTATTCTATATTTAAATCACTTAATATTAATGATTATAATTATATTTTATTGCCAAATTATTTTGACCAGAACAAAGACCATAAAGCTGTTACAGTCTTATTGCAAAAGCTTTTACTAAATAAAAAGTATAAGAGTGGCCTAAAAATTGTATTTTATGAAGTATGGAGTGCGCTTCCATTGCCTAATTACTTTTTTGATATTTCAGATGTAATTGAAAATAAAAAAGAGCTTATCAATCTTTACCAGTCTCAAGTGAAGTATGTAAGCTTTGTTGATGGCATAATAGGACTTAACAGATATAGAGGAATGCAATCAAATTGCCATTATTCAGAAGCATTTAGTATAATTGATGTTAAGACTTTTATGAAGCTTTAGATAGAAAATTCAAGAATGAGTGAGATTTTAAAAATAGAGAAAACTGAAAAAGAATTTATAGGGATTAATTATGGAATTAAAGTATTTGAAGAATTCGATGATACTTTAATTTTAAGATGGTCAGATTTATATAATAAAGGTGCAAATTATAATTTATCTCATGAATGGTGCCAGCTCTGGTTTAAGTATTTTGCTAAAAAACAAAAACTACATATAATAACATTCTGGGAAGATAGAGATTTAAAGCTGTTAGCACCTTTTCAGATAAGTAGAGGCAGATTATCGCTAATAGGTACAAAGCCTGATTTATATGATGAATTTAATATTTTATATCAAGATTCCAGATATATTGATAAATTATTAGAATATATAGATCAGAATAAGCTTGAAATTAACTTTAAACACATAAATAGCGAAACAGAAATTGCAAAACACCTGATAAAAAGGTTCTATACTAAAGCAGTAAGACAAATATCTCATGTTACAGAGACAAAACCATACATTTCGGGCTCTTTTTCTACTAAAAATACTATTGAAAGCGACATAAAAAGATGCAGGAAAAATGCCATAAAGCAGTATAAAGAAGATTTTGCTTTTGAATATTCAGTAGAAAATAAACAGGGTTTTATCGATGAATTTATCTCTTTCCATACTTATAGATGGAATGGTGGCATGTTTGTTAAGAAGGCTAATTTAATTAATTTCTTCAAAGATGTACTATTAAATACAAATTCAGCTATATTATCAAGGTTATATTTCCCTGTTAATAATAAAACGGCTGCTTTTGGCTTTGGATATCTGGATTCAAACAACAAATACTGGTATAGCATGACAGCTTATAATCACGACTACAAGAAGGTTTCTCCCGGCAAAGTTATGTTATTTGATATGATAACTGAATCATTTAATAGGGGGATAATGCATTTTGACTTTGGTAGAGGCTCGGAAGCCTATAAAAATTGGTTCTCAAATAGTGAAAGCATTTTATTCAATATAGCAACTTACAAACATCGAGTAATGGTGGTTAAAATCAGAACTTTAGTTGAGAAAATTCTAAAAAAGATATACGGATAGTTATAATTGGGTCTATGAAGGAGAAAGATATTGACTGAAATAAATTCAAATAAGTTTGCAAGTGTTATCGCAAGAATGATGGATAACAAATTAGCTAAAGACATAGTTATTCTTGATATCAGTAATGTATCTATAATGGCGGATTACTTTGTAATATGTAGTGCTGAAACAACCACTCAGGTTAGAGCTTTATCAAGCTCTATACGTGAAAAAGTGAAGGAATTATTTGGTAGAATTCCTGCAGGGGATGAAAGCGATGCTAGAAATAGATGGAATTTGCTAGATTATGGCGATGTTATAGTTCATGTCCTTCATAGAGAAGAAAGAGAGTTCTATGCTATTGAAAAATTCTGGAGCCATGCCTGCACAATAGATGAAGAAACCTGGATGAAAGAATCCGAGGATATGAAAGATCAGTTAAGATAAGCATTATAACCAAATAAATAGAATGATTGCAGATCTTAATTGCAGCAATACTCTAAATTTGCTTATATTTTACAAGTCCCATCAGTGCACTAAATATTATGAAATTGGGAATCCATGCAGCTAAAACTGGCATTATTATCCCTATATGAGCAAGCATTCCTATAAACGGAATCATTATAAAGTATAAGAAAATTAAAGCAACACCTATGGTAAACCCGAGAAACTTCTGCTCCCTTGGTTTGCCAAATCCTAATATTACTCCACATAAAGCAAATAGTACGCAGCTGAATGGCTGAGCAAATCTTTCATAGTATTTGCTTAATATGTAATTATACTCATTTTGCATATCAGCTGAATTTAAAAGCTTTAAGTAAGATTTGAGCTCTGATAACCTCATCTGTTCAGGCTTTTTTGTAGAATATTTTAAAAGATTATAAGCTTTTGTAGCTGATTCAGGAGTAAGGGTTTTGATAGCTTGAAATGGTTTAATACTCTTATAAACTCCATCAGGAGCAATCTGATACTGAATTCCATCCCTTAATGTCCAGTAATAGTCACCTTGTATAGCATAACCTGCTGTACTAATACTGCTTATAAGAGGTTTATCTGCACTTACTGTATCTGAAAATTCAAATGATTTTATATTCCTAATGTCTTTACCGTTATAATTGCCTATAATTAATATTTCTTTTGGCTTACCTGATTTTGTTTTATTAACAAAAACAAAATGATCTTTGTTGACTTCGTGTTTCAGCACTTTAAGTGTAGTTGTGCTATATGGAATCAAGTATTCATGAATTAAAAAGCTTGATACAACACCAAACAAGCTAAGAATAAGTATTGGAATAACTAGCCTGTAAAAGCTGACTCCAATACCTCTTAATATTGTCAGTTCTGAATCTTTGCTTAACTGGTCAAATACCCATATGCTTCCAAGCATTAAACTTGCCGGAATTAGGGTTCCCAGGATTTCTGGTATTTCAAGAAAGAAAAATTTAACCGCAACCATAGGTGATATTTGTCCATCAATAGCTTTCTTTATGATTTTAAAGAGTATCTCAGGAGAGATCCAGACCACTACAAATGCAATTAATCCTACTATGGTTGCAAATGCTACTTGCTTGAAAATGTATCTATCAATTAATTTCATCTTATTCACTTTATTTATAACTGAAAATCTTGACCGAGATAATATTTTTTAGCTATAGGATCGTTGGAAACTTCAGTATTTGTTCCAGCTACTTTAATACAACCGTCAAAAATAATGTAAGCCCTATCAGTAATGGATAGCGTAGCTTTGGGATTATGATCAGTTAATAAAATTCCTATACCCCTTTTAGTTAAACCTCTTATATTTTGCTGGATATCCATAATTGCAATAGGGTCAATTCCAGTAAAAGGTTCATCTAATAGAATAAATTTTGGATCAGCAGCAAGTGCTCTGGCTATTTCTACCCTTCTTCTCTCTCCTCCGGATAATTGAATACTGGCACTTTTTCTGATTTTAGTGAGGCCAAAGTCTTCTAGTAGGCTATCTAGCTTTTCTTTACGTTGTTTATTATTTATTTTTTTATTCATTTCAAGAACAAGCATAATATTTTCTTCTACAGTTAACTTTCTAAATATTGAAGGTTCCTGAGGAAGATAACCAATGCCGGCTCTGGCTCTTTCGTGAATAGGTCTGCATGTAAGGTCTTTTTCATCAATTATAATTCTTCCCCCGTCAGGCTTGACCAGACCAACAAGCATATAGAATGTTGTTGTTTTTCCTGCTCCATTTGGCCCTAAAAGTCCGACTACCTCACCAGGATGAACTTCAAAAGTTATATCATTAACCACAGTTCTATCGTTATAAATTTTTTTTAGTCCATGTGCGATTATTGTCATTGATTTTTCTTGTCCTTTATTCCTGTTTATTTTATGTCATTTACCGGGGTGAAATCATCCAAGTTGATTTTTTCTTCTTTGTTAGTTTCTTCAGTGGTTTTAGGTTGTTTTTTAGTGCTTGAGTTTAGTTTGTTATTAAGTCCTATCTGAGTAAATTGGCTTCTTACATTTCCTTCTGCTGTGAAGGTTTTAGGATTGACACTAAGTTCAAGCTTATCTGCTTCTACTGTACGGCTTCCTTCCTGAATTTTTGATCTACCCATAAAGACTATCTTATTAGGTTTATGAGTCTTAGTATCCGGCAAAAATGTGGCTTTAGGCCCTGTTGCAATATAATCTTTATAAACTATCTTTACACGACCACTTGTTATTAAAGTATGGGTATTTTGATCAAATTGCTGATAATCTGACCAGATTGATACTTGTGTCATATCTTCTAAAGTGGTTTGTGATTTAGCGCTACCTGATGCTATAAGCTCATTAGATATTGGATTAAAAAGCAAGTTTGTAGCATTTACAATATTTTTACCTTGAACTACTTTAGCTGAACCTATAAGATTTATTAGTTCCGGCTTACCTGATTCGTTTATTTTAATTTTTGCGTTAGTTGAATTAGCTTTAATTTCTTCATAATTTATAATTACATTGCCTGTAGCTGTAATTATGTTACTCTCCATATCAAATTCTTGCTCATCAGACTTGATAGTGGCTATAGGTTTTTTATTTTCAGTAATCGTTGAACTTGGATTTCCCTGAGCTCTAATCTTGTTTTCAAGTATAGATACTTTGATTATATTAGCCTTAACGCTACTTTTTGAATTACCATCAATTTTTATGGCTTCAGCCCCTTGTACAAATGTTGCGGCTTGAGGGTTTCAATCTTGGCCGGGTTTCAGAAAAGCTTTTGGACTTTTAATTGAAATGTTGTCAAAATCTACTTTTACATTTCCTTCAAAAGTCATCAGGTTGTTTGCAGCATTATAGTTTTGTTTATTTGCCTGAACAATAACATTTTCAGCCAGGGCTGGACAAATAGCCTTTGATATAACAATTAGTAGCGTGATTATTAAAAATAATTTTCTCATATTCCAGTCTCGCATTTATTAGATTTATTGTAACCCATTAATTTTTCTTGTACACATTAGTCTCAGAATTTCCCATTAATTTAAGGTATGTAAAATCAGTATTAAAAGATGATTTGTCGCTGGTTATAATTAGTTCATCTGATTTTTTGATTTTAACGTTTCCTTTAGCCAGAATTTCATCTTTACCACCAGTCCAAGTTAATTCCTTGGAGGTGATAAGAATATCGTTGTTTGTAGCTGCTCTTGAGCCACCTGATAATCTAATTTCCTTATTTCTAGATATATATGTAGCTACTGGTGCATCAAAACTTAGAACAACCTTGCCTTCTTTATAAAAGTTGCCCTTTATATTGGTTAGTACCGCCATATTTTTATTATCACTATATTGTCCTGAAGTTGCATAGACCTCCCAAAATTTTTGTCCTTCTCTTGTTTCAGTGATAACAAGTTCCTCAATATTGGCTCTTTTGCTATCGTTATTAGATTCATCAGATAAAAGATTTATGTCACGTGTTATATTTGAGGATATGTTGAATGCCAAAAAGCCCAGAATAGATAAAATTCCTATTACAGTTGTTAGAATTACAGATTTTTTTGACATCTAAATTTTTCCCTGGTTTTTTATCAATTAGTTCGGATAAATACAATTAAACAACAACTAAATTAACATGAAAAGCTTTTATGTATAAACGTTTTTAAATAATTAAAATTATAATAGTAACTACGAAGATAACTTAGAACTTTAAGACAAGTCTGAATGCTTCAAAGACTATAATCGATAACTTAAGTTAGGTGATATTATCACCAAAATTATTAATCGATTTCTTAAAATTTTCAAATTTTAGTGCCGCAAATTATCTCTTTTGCTTTATAAGAACTTCTTACAAGTGGAGCTGAAATAGGGTATTTAATGCCTGTTTCAAGTGCTAATTGTTTTATATGGTCGAATTCTTCTGGCTGTAGATACCTGGAAACTTCCAGATGATTTCGAGTTGGCTGGATATATTGGCCTACTGTTACAATATCGCAATTATGCTCTTTTAGATCCTGTAAAAGCTCACTAATTTGTTTAAAGGTTTCTCCCAATCCAACCATAAAGCCTGATTTTGTATATATTTCATGGTTTTCAGACTTAATATATTTAATCATTTCAAGAGATCTTTTATATTCGGCCTGAGGTCTAACTTTGGGGTAAAGCGTCTCTACAGTCTCAATGTTGTGATTAAAAACATCGGGCTTAGCCTCAATTACTACATTGATGGAATCTAAATTACCCTGAAAATCAGGTGTTAAAACTTCAACTTTTATTTCATTGTCAATTTTCTTGATTGATCTTATTGTATTGGCAAAATGCATTGCTCCGCCATCTTCCAGATCATCTCTGGTTACTGATGTCACAACTACATAATTTAGTCCTAATTTTTTTACTGCTTCAGCTATGAGATCAGGCTCATTGGGATTTATTGGTTCAGGAATTCCACTATTTACGCTGCAAAATTTACAATTTCGTGTACAGGTGTTGCCTAAAATCATAAATGTTGCAGTATTTTTTGAATAACATTCACTTTTATTAGGGCATCTTGCGCTTTCACAAACAGTGTTAAGATTATTTTCTCTCAGTATTTTTCTTACTGTTCTTGTTGTTTCGGTATCTATTATTCCTCTTTTTACCCATTCAGGCAGCTTTTGTCTCATTATCTTTCAAGTCTTTCTAGTGGTTAATTTATAAAATCCTAATTAATATTATACAGTGAGTCATTCCCTGTATTCTTTATTATTATTTGGGCAAATGTAAAGGATGTCCATCTATTCCTAAAAAAGCTTCATAAAGAGCTTCCGAGTTTGTCGGATGTGCAAATACTGTTTCTTTTAATTCTTCTGGAGTTAAATTTGAATTCATGGCTATTGCAGCTTGTTGAGTCATATAGTCTCCACCATCTGCAATTAGATGTACTCCTAAAATCTTGTCTTTTGAGGCTAAAACTTTAATAAAACCCTCTAGTTCATCTTCTATAATTGTTTTACCTATAGCACTCATGGGGAATAAGCTTTTTTCATAGTCTATATTTTGAGCAATTAATTCATCTTCAGAACATCCTACAGAGCCAATTTCAGGAGTGCCATATATAACTTTTGGTATGGTATTGTAGTTTATATTAGCTTGTTTACCAAGCAGTATATTTTCTACTGCTTTAACTCCCTGATGAGAGGCAACATGAGCTAAAAGTAGCTTTCCTGTAACATCACCAATTGCATAAATGTTGTCAATATTTGTTTTGAGATTATCGTCAACCTGAATATATTTATTGTTTGTAATAATACCTATTTCATCTAACCCTTTTATATCTGAATTAGGAATCCTACCGGCTGCTAAAAATATTATGTCAGGCTGAAATTCCTTACAATTTTGAAGAGTTACAGTTTTATTTTCAATTTTTTCAACTTTTGTTTCGGTGTAATACTCGATTTTATTTCTTTTAAATATCCTTTCGAGCCTTTCGGATATACTGCTATCAAGCATAGGAGCCAGTTTTGAAGCAATTTCCACTAATATAACTTTTTTACCTAAACTGCTAAATATTCTTGACCATTCAATTCCACTTGCGCCGCTGCCAATTATCATTATGGAATCAGGAAGTTCTTCTAAAGCTAAAATATCATTCGTATCAAGAATAAATTTATGATCTATAGGTAACCCTGGCAGTGATACAGGTCTTGATCCTGTAGCTAAAATCAGATAATCAAATTCTACTTCCTGAATTCCTTGAGAATTGGTAACTTTTACCATATTTTTGTTTTCTATGGCTGCTTCACCGGAAATAATATCAATACCATAGCTTTTAATGAGTTGAGAAAGGCTTTTTCTTAGTTTTTCAACTATAGTCAATTTGCGATCTGATATTTTTTTGTAATCAAAAGTTAAATTTTCAATGTTTATTCCAAATTTAGAGAACTTTTTAGCTTCATTATATCTGTCAACACTGGCTAAAATAGCTTTAGTCGGAATACATCCCCAGTTAAGGCACACGCCTCCAATGTTTTCTTTTTCTATTAAAACGACTTTAGCGCCAAGCTGTGCAGCTCTTATTGCGCTAACATAACCACCAGGTCCTGCTCCAATGATTGCTATATCGTATTTCATAAAATTTATCCTAATAATATTTCATTAAAACAATATCATTAATATTTCTATTATTAAATGGTTTTTCTAGCCACATTTCCAATCTTAAAATATTAAAAACTGGGTTAAAAGTATAAATATTAAAATCATGGAGATAAAAATGAGAAAGATTATAGTTTTTATTCTTGGATTGTTTTTAATGGTTTCTTCAAATGCTTATGCTGAAAAACCCTCAAACTTAGCGGAAAATGTAAAAACAATAAAAAATAACAAAAAACAAGTCAAAAAGAATTCTAAATCAAATGCACCTAAAAGAAGCGGGGCTCGTAAATCAAAAAGCTGTAATTTACAAAATGGTAAATTAACAGGTTGTGGTCATTAATGGATGAAGACCTAATGCTGGCAAAGTGTAAGGTCTTTTTTCTATTGACTGCTATTTATTAGAAATTTAAATCTCCGATTAATAAGGATAAGAAATAATATTACTTGGCTTAGATGAATGGCTGATGATAACTCCTTATCTAAAGAGGTAATATTCTTTTAAAACTTGTCTAATATTTTAATATCCATAGAGATTAAATCTATATTTTCGTTTTATTAGAGAGATTTTTAGGGGTTATAAAAAGTATTAATTATCATTAGAGAAGGAAGAAGATTATGCCAAATAAGATAAAATTGCTTATGGTAGAGGACCATAAATTATTAAGAGTTGGTTTAAAGGCTATTTTTGAAGAATATCCAAGTCTTGAAGTAGTGGGAGAGGCAGAAGATGGTCAAACTGCCGTTAAGCTTGCTAAGGAACTTAATCCTGATATAATTTTAATGGATATTGGCCTTCCTATAATGGATGGGATTGAAGCTACCAGGAAAATTAAGGATGCAAATCCTGATGTAAAAATTGTTATATTGACTTCTCATAGTGATGAGAATGAAGTTATGCAAGCACTTGCAGCTGGTGCAAATGCTTATGCAATGAAAGATATCAAAACAGAATATTTAATTATGGTTATTGAATCTGTAAATGAAGGTGCAATTTGGTTAGATCCTACCGTAGCTAAAATAGTTAAGGAAAAAAATCCGGCTTTATTACACGGACCAAATGGAAATAAATCTCAGTCAAGATCTGACTTTAAAGCTGATCATGCTAATTTAACTGAAAGAGAATATGAAGTATTGAAGTTAGTTGTGGAAGGCAAATCCAATAATGAAATTGCCAACGACTTGAAAATTAGTGAGCATACTGCAAAAGCTCATGTGTGTAATATTATTCAAAAATTGGTGGTTGATGACAGGACACAGGCTGCTGTTAAGGCCATAAAAGAGGGTATAGTATAGATTTATTCATGTAAAACCCATAAGTCGCATGAATTAATTCCATAATTTTCATGCATGCCAAGTTCAGCACTTGACTGAATCCTTTGTGCTGCATATTCTATTTATACTCTGCAGGACTATTTAGAGAGAAATGTAAATAAAAACTCAATTGTCGTTTAAGTGATAAAATATAATGTAATGCAAGTAGATTTTGAAAAAGGACTCTAAAATGGCTGACGATGCAAGACAATTAGATATTTTGCAAGACTTGAAGCCAGATAAGTATGATTGTCAAAAAAATGAGCAAAAATATCAATCAAGTGAGCTTGTTAATCCATCTTTTGCTCAAAGGGGATATATACAGGTTTATACAGGTGATGGCAAGGGTAAGACTACAGCTTCTTTAGGTTTGACGATGAGAGCTCTTGGTAGAGGATGGAATGTTCTTATTGTTTTATTTACTAAAGGTGGCGATAATTATGGAGAGTTGTACTCTTTCAGATCATTAAGCCCTGATCTTATGAAACATTTAACTATTGTGCAAGCAGGGTTAAATAGAATTGTCTATGCGAATAATATGACTGAATCGGATCAATTAGAGATTACTAACGGTTGGGAAGTGGCTAAAAAAGCAGTGCAGTCCGGGAAATATCAGCTTATCGTTTTAGATGAAGCTAATATCGCTATTGAACTTGGTTTGATTGATCTTGAAGATATGAAAAATTTTCTCAAGAATAAATCTCCTGAATTGGAGATAGTTTTAACAGGTAGGCATGCACATCCTGAAATTATAGAAATGGCTCACTTAGTATCAGAAATTAGGCCGGTTAAACATTATTGGGATATTGGTGTTGCTGCAAGAAAAGGTATTGAATATTAATAAAGGTGCTTACCTAGAATAAAGTGTCATTGCGAGGTGGCTAAGCCACAGTGACATTGTCAACAATCTTTCTTTAATATACAAAATCATTGATAATATGTTTGTGCCTCTGGCGCCGTGGCAATCTATCCACTTTATACTATTTTCAATAAAGTATATTTATTCCGTCACTGGTGCTAATGCACATAATTAAGTCCTCGTTGGAATGATTGATGACTTAAATAAGTGATGTTATTACCTTCGCATTTTCAAGGCTCCTCCATAAACATACTTTATTTTCATACTCGATAGACTGCGAATTAGTATGAGAAACAATTCCCCTGTCATTGCGAGGGCTTTAGCCCGTGGCAATCTATCCATTTACAAGCTATTATCCTCACGTCGCTTCGCTTCTCAGGATGACAGTGTGTATTGTTGGAAGCAGGAGAG
>MFRQ01000049.1 GCA_001784615.1 Candidatus Melainabacteria bacterium RIFOXYA2_FULL_32_9 | reverse complement strand
TTGATAATTCAATTCTAAAAGAGGTTTTCAACCCATGCTAAAATTCAGTATTAGCTTTTAAAATGGATAGATTGCCACAGATTCCTTCGGAATCTTCGCAATGACAACTTTACATTTTTTATTTTCTGAATAGGACCTTAGCCCATAGCTGGTTTAACAGCTTATTTTTTGTTTAGTGCTTGTCTTTTAAAGCTCTTTCTAATTCACGCTTTGTATCTTTTTTAGCTAGAGCTTCTCTCTTATCATAGAGTTTTTTACCTTTTGCAAGTCCGATTTCAACTTTTGCCCAGCCGTTAGAAAAATACAGCTTTAATGGAATAAGCGCATTTCCTGATTCTTTGGTTTTGCCAATTAGTTTTCTTATTTCAGGTTTAGTTAAAAGTAATTTGCGTTTTCTTTCAGGCTCATGGTTATAACGGTTTCCCATGTCATAAGGACTGATATGAGCCTTATAAAGCCAGACTTCACCATTTTCAATTTTGACAAAACTGTCTTTCAAATTAATTCTACCTGCTCGAATAGACTTAATTTCAGTACCGGTAAGCACCATACCTGCTTGATAAGTTTCAAAGATATGATAATCGTGATAGGCTTTCTTATTTGTTGTTATTGTTTTATCTTTACTCATTAAAATATTAATTCCATACAATTAGAAAATTATAAAACATTAAAGAGAAGAACATATTTGTCCGATATTATAATTATAATATTATATGCCAAGTTTTGTTTGACAAAAAGGTGTAGAGTTTTGAAGTTGGATTTGATTAATTGTAGAAGATGCGGAATTCTTTTCAAGAAGAAAAAGAGAACCATCTGTGATAGATGCATCGAAGTAGAGAAAGAAAATATGAGGACAATATCTAAGTTTGTTGAATTCTCTTCAGTGCCTGTAACATTAAGACAAATTAGCGAACAGACAGGAATCAGTTTTGATGATGTGGATGAAATTTATAAAAGTGGTCAATTACTAACTTATACAACTAATAGAATACTTGTAACCTGTGCCAATTGTAACGAAGAAAAAAAAGGGTCAGAAATGAAAGGTTATTTCTGCGAAAAATGTTATGAAAAAATGGCAGAGGAAAACGGTTTAAAAATAAAAGATCCTGAAAAAATTGAGATAAAGTTAAAAAAATTTGATAAAGATATAATGCACTCAAGAAAAACTGCTTCTTCTAAGGAGCAACCCAGAGGAATGAGATCAAGGCGTGATCGTTAGTAACAGGAAAAAATGGTGGTAAATTTATTCTTAATGATAATATCACCTAACTTATGTTAACGATTATAAGCTTTGAAGCAAATAATGAGGTATTATTGGAATGATCGTTAATTTGAGAATGTGGCTTAGCTAACACAGAATGATAGTGGTATTATTGGAATAATTGATGACTTATGAATGTGGCTTAGCCACTCAGTTATCGTTGGAGCACCACTTTATTTTTTATTATCTCATTTAAATAAATGTTTTTTTTCTTGCTGGATAAGTATAATTTTAATATGTCATAATTAAATAAAATAAAAATCGTATTTTTTAACGATTATAAAATTAAGTATTTTTTAGAAGATTTATTATTTAGCAAGAAATTAAAAGGGTTAGAGGACGGATTTATGCGAGGAGCAAAAGTTTTTTTTGTAGGGATAGCCATACCTTTTTTAATGGCAGCAACTCCACAAGCACAAGTTTTTCAAAATAGTGTTTATTCAAGTGTAACGACTAATTCATTATTGGAACAAGCTCTTGATTGTATGAAAGGGACATCGGGAGAATGGTCTCAAAAAGCAATATTAGGGGAAAATCTTACTAAAAAACCAATTAAGGTAGAATTTAAAAATTTATCACAAATTTCTCCAATGTATGCAACATTTGATGCTCTTGGTTGGAAAGATGGTGATCAACTTTATATTTACATCAATAATAAACATAATAATGCTCCCCCAGAGGCTTTAGCAAGTTTATTATGCCACGAAGCGGTTCATCAAGATCCTTTTTCTTCTATAGAAGAGGAAACATACGGATGGGGTTATGAAGCAAAAGCATGGCTTCAAATGAAAGAAAGAAAACCTGAATTAAATAACCTAGATCCCAATGAATGTGCCTTAGTACGCAGGTTAAATACTCTTGAAAGTATGTTTAAGGCAGCAAATTACACAACTTCAAAAATAAGAGAATCAGTTTCAACAAACCCGGGCTATAAAAATTTACCTCTATATTCACCAGGTTTTGGAAAATAAAAACTTTTTATTTTTGTAGGTAATACTCAAGTAATGAGTTAATCCAATAAATATGGGGATTAATTTTGTCTCAGTTGCGAAATGATCTCAATGCAATGATATATGCCTTGAGATTGCTTCACAAGATCGATTTTAGGAAATATGCATATAAAAAGGTTCGCAATGACTCTATCGTTCAGTCATTTATCTAACACTACCTTTTTGTAGACATATATTTCCAAATACTATAGTCAAAAACAGCCTCATCTATTGCTAATAAATCAGCTGTTTTGCTAACGATTTGATGGGCTTCATTATAATCTTTTACTTTAATGTTTGCTGCATTAAGGAAATTAAACACATGGCGATCTATAGCATTTGTTGAAATACCGACCAGTATTTTAAGATAATCTACAGTTTTATCTCCTATACCTTTTATTTCTTTTAATTTGTTTATATTTTCTGAATTTTTAAGCCAGGATTTAAGTTCTTCTTCATTTTCTACGTTTTCTGATTTAAGTAGATTTAGAAGATTAATCATTCGTTCAGGTTTTTCCTGGTTTTTCCATACTAAAACTTTGGGATAGCCTTCTTCTTTTAGAGTTTTTAGAAATCCGCTTGTGGTTTTTGCGTCAGGATATTTTTGAAGAACGTGTAAAACTTTTGGTTTGACTACTTTTTCATAATTTAAACCTGCTTGTAAAATTGCATCGGTAATTGTTGCTCCAATATGATTGTAATTGCCGTCTAATTCTGATTTATCTGCAATTTTAAATTGATTCAAAGAATTTATATAATCAGCAAGAAATTTAGCTTTTTTGTTAGTTTGATTGAAGACTTGCCCAGTAAAATAAACTTTTAGTACATCGTTTCTCAAACCAGAATAGTTTTCTTTATTTGAATTCTCAGAATATATAATGTTTTCTTTAGGTTTTTTAGTGTTTATTGATAAGTCTCGTTTTGATTTAAAGCTAGTGTTTTGTATAATTTTCATATAAATTTCCATAAATTTTTTTTTTATAAGTTCCTAAATCATGTAAAAATGAAAAATAAAAAATTTTGCTAATGAAGTCAAATTAAGCATTCTAAATAACTCTTAGTTTTGAGATTAATTAATATGCTTTAAAATTAATAAATATTTTGCTCAACTCCTTTACAATTTGGCAAAAAAGACCGATTGTGCTAGGATATATAGTAGAAGGCATCGAAAAATTAGATTATTAAACTTTCTAATTATCACAATTGAGAGGAAATAAAATTGAGTCAAAAAGCAATTTTTGGGGACGGTCGTATCATCCCTATTAACATTAGGGAAGAAATGAAGCGTTCATACATGGATTATGCAATGTCCGTTATTGTAGGTAGGGCATTACCTGATGTGCGAGATGGTTTAAAACCCGTACATAGACGAATTCTATTTGCCATGAATGAGCTTGGCATGACGTCCGATAAACCTTATAAAAAATGCGCACGTATAGTCGGGGAAGTTCTGGGTAAATATCACCCGCACGGAGATACTGCTGTTTATGATGCTTTAGTTAGAATGGCGCAAGATTTTTCTACTCGTTATCGAACTATCGATGGCCATGGTAACTTTGGTAGCGTAGATGGTGATGGCGCAGCTGCTATGAGGTATACAGAAGCAAGAATGACCTCTATTTCAACCTCTATGCTTAATGATATAGATTCTGAAACCGTAGATTTCACGCCGAACTTTGATGGAAGTTTAGATGAACCTGTGGTTCTTCCTGTAAGACTCCCAATGCTTTTATTAAATGGCTCAAGTGGTATTGCAGTTGGAATGGCTACAAACGTTCCTCCGCATAATGCTACAGAAATTATTGATGGAACTATTGCGTTAATTGATAATCCAGAAATTACAATTCCAGAATTAATGCAGTATGTTAAAGGACCCGATTTTCCAACAGCTGCAACAATCATGGGCACTGCTGGAATAAAATCAGCCTACGAAACAGGTCGTGGTAGTGTTGTAATGAGAGCTGTTTGTAGTTTTGAGGAAGTTGACGCGGGTCCGGGTCGTCATGATAGAACTGCTATCATTGTTACTGAGCTCCCTTATCAGGTAAATAAAGCAAACTTAATTGAAAAAATAGCTGATCTCGTTAGAGAAAAAAGAATGGAAGGCATAAGCGATATTAGAGATGAATCTGACAGAGATGGCATGCGCATTGTAATTGAATTGAAAAGAGATGCTAAGCCAGAAGTTGTTAAGAATAATCTCTACAAATATACTGCAATGCAATCTACTTTTGGTGTTAATATGCTTGCTCTGGTTGGAAAACAACCAAGACTTCTAAACATATATGAAGTCCTCAATGAATTTGTAGAGCATAGAGTAGAAATTATTACCAGAAGAACTACATTTGATCTTAAAAAAGCTATCGCAAGAGCTCATATTTTATCTGGTTTAATTATTGCTCTTGGTAATCTTGATGAAGTTATTGAGATTGTGAAGACTTCTGCATCAACAGAAGCAGCAAGAAGTGCGTTGATAAGTAAATTTGGCCTTGATACAGATCAAGCTAATGCGATTCTTGAAATGCAATTAAGAAGGTTAACCGGTTTAGAGCAAGAAAAAATCAATGCTGAACATCAAATATTAAAAGAGAAAATTGCAGAATATAAATCGATTCTTGCTGATAGAAACAAAATACTTATAATTATTAAGAAAGAACTTAATGAAGACAGAGAAAAATATGGTGATGAAAGAAGAACACTAATCGTCCCTCATCAAGATGAGTTAAGTATTGAGGATCTTACGCCAAATATTCCTATGGCGGTTTTCATCACAAGAAATGGCTATATTAAACGTATCACCCTTGATTCATTTGAAAGACAAAACAGAGCCACAAGAGGCAAAGGTGGTATGAAGACCAGAGATAATGATGATGTAGCGCATTTCTTTACAGCAATGATGCACGATAAAGTGCTGTTCTTCAGTAATAAAGGAACAGTATACAGTTTAAATGTGTATGATTTCCCTGAAGGTGGAAGAACTGCAAGGGGTTTACCCATTATAAATCTCCTTCCTATTGAGCAGGATGAATCTATAACAGCTGTAATTCCTGTTAGTGATTTTTCAGCAAATAAATTCCTGATTATGCTCACAAGAAAAGGGTTTATTAAGAAAATAGATCTAAATAGCTTCAGCTCTATTAGAAGAAATGGAATTATAGCTATAGGGCTTAATGAATTTGATACTCTTGGTTGGGTAAATCATGCTGATGAAAAAGATGAAATCATAATTGGAACTGCTCATGGAATGGCTATAAAATTCCAGGCATCTGATTTAAGACCTCTTGGTAGAAGCGCTAGGGGAGTAACAGCAATTAAGCTTAGAGCAGATGATTCTATAGTTGGTTGTGACATAGTACCTAAAAACCGCATAGCAGAATTGCTTGTTGTAACAACAGATGGTTATGGCAAAAGAACCTCTATTTCAGAATTTAGACCTCAGAATAGAGGAGGTATCGGCCTTATTGCGACCAAGTTTAAAAAACCAACAAGTAGAGTAACTACTATTACTATAGTTGATGAAAATGATGAAATAATGATAGTTACAGCCAATGGTATAGTAACAAGACAAAAAGCAGGTCATATTTCCAGACAGGGTAGACCCGCAACAGGAGTACGTATACAAACAATGGTAGAAAATGATGCCGTTGTTGCAGTTAATAAGATTGTTTTGCCTGATGAAGATGAGGATGATGGTATAATTACTTTACCATTAAGTCCTGACTTAATTTAAAGCTATCGGGTTGTATCACTACTAAATCTTATATAAAAGAGAGTCTGGTTTTTCCAGACTCTCTTTTTAGTCGTGCTCCAACGATAACTGATAACTTTAAACTAAGTCCTACTGCTTCAAAGGCTTTAGTCGTTAACCAAAGTTAGGTAATGGATATTACCCTCTTTTTTTGTTCGTTATTTTAAAAACGTATTCATGATATATTTACGATTAATAAAGAGGTTAGGCTTATAAAGACTTGTAAAAAATTATGAAATTAGCAAATAAAAAAATACTCGTTGGAATAACCGGTGGAATAGCTGCTTATAAGACTTGTGAGCTTATCAGGCAGTTAATTAAATCCGGTGCTCAGGTAAGAGCAGTTGTTACTCCTGCTGCAAAGGAATTTGTCACAGAAACAACCTTGAGAACTTTAACTAAAAATCAGGTATATTGTGAGCAATTTCAGGTAGAAAACTGGCAGCCTGAACATGTAAACCTTGCAGACAGCTCTGATTTATTTATTATAGCTCCGGCTTCAGCTAATACTATCGGTAAAATAGCTAACGGTATTTGTGATAATCTTTTAACTTCTCTAAGTACAGCATTTAGAAAGCCTGTTATTCTCGCTCCTGCTATGAATTGCAATATGTGGGAAAATCAATTTGTACAGAAAAACATTACTATTCTTGAGAAAGCTGGTTTTTACATTGTCCCACCTGAAAAAGGAGATCTTGCCTGCGGGTATCAGGGTATTGGAAGAATGGCTGATATTCAGAAAATTATTGATAAAGCTATAGAAGTAATAGAACAGGAAAGCTTTTTAAAAGGCAAAAAAATTGTAATTACCGCTGGTGGTACAAAAGAAAATATTGATCCAGTTAGATATATTGGAAATTACAGTTCAGGCAAAATGGGAATAGCTATAGCCGATGCTGCTCATCAGTTTGGGGCAGAAGTAAGTTTAATTTCTACTGTAAAAATAGAAAAGCCTTATAAAGTAGTTCATGTAAAATCAGCTCTTGATATGCTTAAAGCAACTAAAGAAGAATTTTCAAACTCTGATGCTCTTATTATGGCAGCAGCTGTAGCTGATTACAGGCCTGAAAGTACAGCTAATCAAAAAATTAAAAAGAGTGCTAGCGAAACTTTAACTATAAATTTAGTCAAAAATCCTGATATTTTGAAAGAAATTTCAACTATTAAAAAATCTAATCAATTAATAATGGGCTTTTGTGCAGAAAGTGAGAATCTTATTGCTAATGCTCAAAAGAAAATATACGAAAAGAATCTCGATTTCATCGTGGCTAATGATATTTCTAATCCTGAAATAGGGTTTGAAAGTGATTATAATGCTGTAACGCTGATAGATAAATCAGGCAATCAGCAGGAAATACCTAAAACAACAAAAAGAGATTTGGCTAAAATTCTTTTAAATAAGGTTTTTAAATCATAAAATAATGTATTTATTTAATCACAATATTATCTATCAGTCTAACCTTATCAACCCTTGCTGCAATATCAATAAGTGTGTTGGATTTTATTGTATCCAATGTTTCAAAGGTGTTGAGGTCATTTGCTTCCAAATATTCAAGTTCTACACCTGGATCAAGATACTTTTTGGCTAAATCAAAGTTTTCGTCTTTTGAATTTAAGCCAGAAAAGTATAATTCTTCTATTTTTTTAAGAGTTTTAAATAAAGATAATGCTTTTTGTCTTGCTTCAGCTGATAAATAAGCGTTTCTTGAGCTGCATGCCAGCCCGTCAGTATCCCTAATAATATGACAACTTATTATTTCTGTAGGAAAACTAAGATCACGACATATTTTTTTGATTATAATTAACTGCTGAGCATCTTTTTGTCCAAAATATGCCTTGTCAGGTTGTATTATGTTGAATAATTTTAGTACTACAGTCGCAACACCGTCAAAGTGCCCTGGTCTTGATTTTCCACACAATTTATTCTGAAAAAATTCAGGCGGGCAGACTTTAGTAAGATGCTCTTTTTCTGGATACATCTCTCCTACTGTTGGAGCAAATATTAAATCAACTCCATTATTTGCACAGATTTCAGTATCATTTTCCAACTGTCTTGGGTAACGGTTATAATCTTCATTTGGTCCAAATTGAATTGGGTTTACAAAAATACTGACGATAACTTTAGCACATTCTTGCCTGGCTTTTTTGATCAGACTTTCATGACCAACATGAAGAGCCCCCATAGTAGGAACAAAACCAATGTTTAAACCTTGTTTTTTCCATTCTTGAACTTTTATTCTGGTTTCTTGAATAGTTGATATTACTTCCAGCGTTTGATTATTAGACTTAAACATCTTGGTAGTGCTCCATTGTTAACTTAAGCTAGATGATTTTATCACCAACATCTTTTAATCGTTCTTTCTCTTCTACTGTTAATTTAAATATCTCAGATTCGGCCGGAAATTTTCCTGATATTACGTCTTCTTTATATTCTGAAAAAGCTTTTTTAGTTAATGAGGCAAGATCCAGATATTTTCTTGCAAATTTTGGAGTAAAATCACTATATTTACCGAGAATATCGTCTGTTACAAGGATTTGGCCAGAGCAAAATCTTCCTGCACCAATGCCTATGGTTGGTATATTAAGATTATCCGTAATTAATTTTGCTGATTCTTCAGGAACCATTTCAAGAACTATGCTAAAAGCTCCTACTTCTTCAAGTTTTTTTGCTTGTTCCAGTATTTTTTTAGTTGCTTCAAGGTTCTTACCCTGAACCTTATACCCGCTTAATGTGTGTAAATATTGAGGAGTAAAGCCTAAATGACCCATTACAGGAATACCTGCTTCCACACAGCGTTTTACGATATTAATAATGTGATCAGATCCACCTTCTAGCTTGACTGCATTGGCTTCAGCCTCTTTAATAAATCTGCCTGCATTATGAACAGCAGTATTTTCATCAACCTGATAGCTCATAAATGGCATATCAGCAGCTACAAAGGACTTATCCACTCCTTTTGTTACAGCTTTTGTGTGATGAATCATTTCATCAACAGTGATGGCATGGGTGGTTTTATGCCCAAGGGCCACCATTGCCAGTGAGTCGCCAACTAATATTATATCTATTCCCGCTTCATCCAAAAATTTTGCTGTAGAGTAATCGTAAGCAGTAAGGGCTGTGATTTTTCTTCCTTCTCTTTTATATTTTTGAAGAGTTCCTGTGGTTATTGTTTTTTGCATTGTTTTTCTCACTTGATTCTTTAATAAATCTATTTTATATCCAGTTATCTAAGATTTTCAAGTAACTTAATTTAAGCTGAATTTCTTATAGTGTCAAGCAAATTCATTAAATCATATTCTGTTGTTAGCGGATTTATAATGATACAGCGCAAGTATATTTTGTCTTTTAATCTTGTTTTAGCTATATAGAAAGATTCCTTATTATGAATATTCTTTCTTATCTGTTTTTGTAGTTCATTAATATCAGGAACCCCTTTTGTAATATACCTAAAACAAATAATATTGCTTTGAGGTTTTATTGCAAGATCAAAGTCTGGAACTTCTTCTAATATTTGTCCAAATTTTTCTGCTAAATCATACATTTTAGTCACATAATTTGAGAAATAATCTGTTCCATACATTGATAAACTCATATATAATTTAAGGCTCATCATTGTTTTAGTACATTCCATGGTTCTATGAGCCAAATTATACCATTTTTTCTCGAAAATATAAGATGCTTTTTGAGCAAAAGCTTCATAAGAATTACTTCCTTTACGGAAAATAACTGCTGTTATTAAAGCCGGCATAAGGAGCATCTTATGCGCATCCCATATGACTGAATCAGCCCGTTCTATTCCTTTTAATAAGCTTTTATATTTATTTGAAATTAAAGCTGAAGCTCCATGAGCCCCGTCCACATGGAACCATAGATCATATTTTTCACAAAAATCAGCGATATAATTAAGAGGGTCATAGCTGCCTGTTTTAGTAGTACAGGCACTTCCTACTACTGCAATAACTTTTCTTCCTGAATTTACTGCTTCTTGATATTTTATTTCAAGGGCATTTATATCCATAGAATAAATTTTATCTACAGGAATAGGAATAATCCCGTCTTCTCCTAATCCCATTATCTGAATCGCCTGTTTTATACTGTAATGAGCTTGTTCTGAGACAAGAATTGAGATAGGATTGCTATCTTTTATTCCATCTTTCCAAATATCATATCCACTTTTTATATGTATAGCCGCAAGTAATGCTGTAAGATTTCCTAAAGTACCCCCTGAAGTTAAAAAGCCATCTGAGTCTGACCCAAAACCAATCAATTTTGCCATCCAGTTAACAATGCTTTTCTCCATAACAGTATTGACTGGGCCCATTTCATAAACAACACTGCTATTGTTTAAAAATGATGACATTAACTCAGATAAAGCCGCTATCGGTAAAGGTGTCGATACCTGACGACCAACATAACCAGAGTGATGCAAATGATTTGATTGTGAGATTACTTTTTTTGCTAACTCTGCTAAGTCATTACCCGGCTTATTTGGAAAATCATCAGACCAGTTTACCAGCATTTCATCAGGTGTGATTGCCGGTAATACCTGATCTAATTTTTTAGATGTTATCTGGTCCAAATAGTCAGCTAATATATCAATTATTTGATGGCCCTGCTTTCGAAATGCTTCAGAATTAAAAGGTTCTGATAAATCTTGCATTTCAGATTTAGCTTCGGATTGCATTTTAGAATCTCCGTTAATTAGTTAAAATTTAGCAGAAAAGTACCAGATTCGTCCAGCAATCTAAATTGAAATGAATTTCTAAAAAGCAATTTTATAAAAATTTAAGCAATATTGAAAAATCTAAATATTGCTCCAAATGTACTTATTAAACCAAAATTGTGAACAGCATCAAAACAAAGAAGCCCAATAAAAGAATATGTTGCTATTGTTAGGCTAAAAGTAATAGGGTTTGTATCGAAATACACTGGCTTAAATGATTTTGGCGGATAAATCTTTCCAGAAAATATACCGATTAAAGCATATACAAAAAATCCATATCCCATAAGTAATATAAATAACATATATGGACACATTATAATCACCTATTCACAGTTAAAATTATTCTAGAATAATTTTAACTGTTTTTCTGATATTTGCAATAAATACTGCTCATACTCATAGCAGCCTATTTCAGAATAAATTTTAGAATTTATATCTACATTTTGCATGCGGGCATGACCGGCTTTGCAGTCGTAAAAATGCTTACATTCTCCACAAATTATCCACTTCTTTGCCATTTATCAGTTCCCATTTTTTAGTTTTTATAACATAAATAAGAAAAATTATTAACAAGGATTATGCATTAAATCGTCAAGAGAATCGTTATTACAGAGTTTATTGAACGATTGTGTCGCCAAATTTTTTAAATTCGTCCTGATAAGGTAAAAGCGAAAGCCTTGCAGGGCAAGCTTGGCTTGGCCGAAAAGGCTGTAGACTAGATATGATAAAAAGCTTGCTACAAAATACATATATTATTGTCAGGACTCACCCTTCGGGTCTGGTAAAAAATTTGGCTATTTATGCCGCTAATAACTGAGCCTAAGAAATGGTTTTAAAGCTATTATTTTGCTAAAACTTACACTTTAATTAGTTTTTTATTATGAAGAGAAATAAAAAGAGAAACTTGGATGAAAGATTATTTCAAAGAAGAGTTGGTTGATTGAGATAGAAGCATAAGTTTTAGCAAAATCTTCGCAAGAAAAACATTTCAAGGCTCAGTTATTAGCTATATGCTCGATTTTAGAATATTTTTATTTACTGTATAATCCCTATAAAAAGCCTGAGAATCAAATCTCAGGCTTTTTGCTATTTATAAACTGATTAAAGTTTTGCTAATTTATCTAAAACAAGATCACTAACTACTTTTGGATTTGCTTTACCGTTTGTTTCTTTAATAACCTGTCCGACAAAAAATCCAAGCAAATTAGTTCTTCCTTCTTTGTATTTAGCAACATTTTGAGGATTATTAGCGATAACTTTATCGACAATTGGCTCTAATTGACTAATATCACTAATCTGTTTTAACCCTTTTTGCTCAACTATATCTTTTGGGCTTCCGCCTTGTAAAAGGATTTCATCGAAAATATCTTTGGCAATCTTGCCTGATATAATGCCATCATCAACAAGTTTGACAAGCTCAGCTAATTGTATTGCATTGAAAGGGAGATCTTTGATACTTCTTTCTTTAAGTTCACGCAGTAACTCATTAACAATCCAGTTAGCCACTGTACCGGGATTATTATAAGCAACAATCGTCTCTTCGAAGAAATTGGATAAATCTGTATCTTTGGCAATTAATATAGCACTATCAGCCGAAAGATTCAGATCATCCTGATAACGCTTTAATCTTGCTTCTGCTTCAGAGGTTAATTCTTGTATTTCCGGTTTTTTCTCAGTTACTACCTTAGTTTCTTTCACAGGAGCTTTTGGTTGAGCTTTATTTTCTATTTTTTTCTCATTATCTGTTTTAGAAGCTTTACTCCAGGAATCACGCAGTTGAACTATGCTGTTAAATACCAGTTTACCGTTTACAGAGTCAATAGGATCCATATAGAAGTAGCCCTGTCTTTCAAACTGATAGCGACTGCCTGGTTTATCTTCAGCTAAACTTGGTTCAACCAGACAGGATGTTAGAATTTCTAAAGAATTAGGGTTTAAGTCTTCCAATCCTTCAGGAAATTCTTTCAAGAAAAGCCTATCGTATAAACGTATTTCAGCTTTTTTGGCATGTTCAGCTGATACCCAGTGAATTGTGCCTTTTACTTTTTTGCCGCTTGTATCTGCACCACTTTTGGTTTGTGGATCATATGTGCAGCGAAGCTCTATGACTTCTCCGTTTGTATCTTTGATTACTTCTTTACACTTAATGACGTAAGCATGACGTAATCTTACTTCCTGGTCAGGAGAAAGACGATAATAACCTTTTGGAGGGTTTTCCATAAAGTCATCACGTTCTATATATATTTCTCTTGAAAAAGGCAATTCACGAGAGCCTTCTTTAGGAACATCGTGAGGATAATATGCAGCATCCAGCATTTCTACCTGATTTTCTGGATAGTTTTCAATAACTACCTTAAGAGGTCTTAAAACAGCAAGTACACGTGGTACTTTCTGGTTCAAATCATCTCTAATACAGAATTCAAGCTGTGCAAAATCTACAACACTATTAGCTTTTGCTATACCGATACTATCACAGAAGTTTCTTATCGATTCCGGTGTATAGCCACGTCTCCTTAAACCTGAAATTGTATGCATTCTGGGATCATCCCAGCCATTAACATATTTTTTCTCAACTAATTCAAGAAGCTTTCTTTTACTCATTACAGTGTAATTTAGATTCAGACGTGCAAATTCATACTGGTAAGGACGAGGAAGAGGAAGTTCTAGTTCATCCAGAATCCAGTCATATAATTCTCTGTTATTCTCAAATTCTAAAGTGCAAATAGAATGAGTAATACCTTCTATATAGTCAGAAAGGCAATGAGCAAAGTCATACATTGGATAAATACACCATTTATCACCAGTCCTGTAGTGATTTGCATGACGAATTCTATACAATAGAGGATCTCTCATCTTCATATTAGGAGAAGCCATGTTGATTTTAGCCCTTAAAACATGCTCACCGTCTTTAAACTCACCCTTTTTCATTCTTCTGAACAGATCAAGATTTTCTTCGATAGAACGACTTCTATAAGGACTTTCTTTACCAGGTTCCATTACAGTACCGCGGTATTCTCTAATTTCCTGTTCATTTAAGCTACAAATATAGGCTTTCCCCATTTTTATTAACTGAACAGCATAGTTATACAGCTGTTCAAAATAATCTGAAGCAAAAAACAGATTATCTTTCCAGTCAAAACCAAGCCACTTAACATCTTTCATTATGGATTCAACATATTCCATACTTTCTTTAGTCGGATCGGTATCATCCATACGCAAATGGCATCTTCCACCAGGATAATCATTTGCAATCCCAAAATTTAAGCATATAGATTTGGCATGCCCAATATGTGGATAGCCATTTGGTTCGGGAGGAAACCTGGTGATAATAGTATTATATTTTCCTGTTTTTAAATTTTCATTAATAATATTACGAAGAAAGTCTGTACGCTTAGGACCAGTACTTTCAGATTTTTTTACGTTTTCATGAATTTGTTTGTTCTCTGACATATTCAAACCTTCTCTTGAATGCCCATATATTCCACTCAATAGTTTATCATATTTGGACTATTAAGACATTTAGTTTATTCTGATAATCAGAGATTATCTTTATACTTAAAATCCAGCTTGTTTAGCTGGATTTTAAACTAATTAACTTTAAAAACTCTTAGCTGTTTGTAAAAATTGCTTCAAGATTTCTTTTTATGGCTTCATATCTAACTTCCTTGATTGTTGCATTAGAATGGCCAAAAAGTTTTTGTGAGTGTTTTGCAGTAATTGCGGCTACTTCTTCTTTTCTTTTTGTAACATGGTTTTTCTCAATTGTAATTGCGCTCATAATCTCTTACTCCAATTAATTTCATGTTGTTATTGTTATGATCTTTAGATAATAAAACAAAACATGTAAAATTGTTACCATGTTTTTGAGAAATTTGTAATAAATTTTGATTTTTGGCGAAATTTCTAAGTTTTGAATCTATTAAATGAATTACCCCCATACAAAGCATACGAGGTACTTCGCACTGTCATTAGTCATAGTCTAATTACTAAGATTGATGACTTTAGGTGACTGTGTCACCTGACGTGAGGATCTTGCCAATTATGAATACTAGCTTTTAAATGTAAATGGATAGATTGCCACAGTTTCCTTCGGAATCTTCGCAATGACAGGGGGTTACTTTTAACATATTATTTGCAAATCTTACCACTAGCAACTTGAGTTTATTAATTTTTTTAATGAATTAACCTCGCAGCAGAGCTACGAGGTATCTACGTTTGCGGCTACTTAAAGCAAACTTAGTTGCT
>MFRQ01000048.1 GCA_001784615.1 Candidatus Melainabacteria bacterium RIFOXYA2_FULL_32_9 | reverse complement strand
GCAGATTAAAGGCTGAGAAACATTATACACCTGATACCTATTACTCTAAATTAATTCAAGTTTATAATAACTGTACATTTGGCGAATGTGTCAATCTTTAGAGTGGATTAGTGTTTTAAAAGCTTTTTTATTGTTTATTTTGTATGAGAGGTAACTTAAGATGTTTTTTAGTGCTTATTTAGGCAATAAGGATAACATGTCCAACTGGTTAAATATGATAAATGATTATGCTGACTGGTTAGGTTTTGATTCATTCATAGAAATGAGAAGTATTAATGATGAAAGAGTTTTTTCATTTGCATGGTTAAGGCATAAATTATCAAAAACAAATATTCAATTTATTGAGACTGACGGATACATAGTCTTAAATACAGATTGTTATCCAATTAACAGGAGGAATTTTGCTACTCCCTGGGAATACTTTACTGATAATTTAGACAAAAACATTATTCAGTTAGGTATATCACTTAATACAGGAGAAATCAGGGTATTGTCTCCTTTAGTTATTCCAGAACAATTTTGTTTTGCAAGTGACTCAAGGGGATGGGTACTAAGTAATGATATAAGGCTGCTATTGCAATGGAGCGATCTTGATATTGATGAAGTTGCTGTTTATTCTTTGTTTAAATACCGTAGTATCCCGGCTCCTCATACAATATCAAAGAATATTAAATGTATTCCGAATGCTCATATACTTAAAATTCTTCCTGATACTACAGAACCAGTATTTGAGTTATCACAGGAAGTTAGAGAATATATTTTTACAGGTTCATCGTCTTCAGATTTAGGAATAAAGGAAAAAGAATTTGAAATTATACTTGATGGTATCTTAAATGAATTGCCATTATCATCAATCCTCTTTTTTAGTGGAGGAGTTGATTCAACCCTTCTGGGGTTGAGATTATCTGAAATGAACCGTTCTGATGTAAGTCTAGTTAATTATACTAATGGTAGAAATGAACCTGGAGATTATTTGGCATCAGAAGTATCCAAATATATTAATTTGCCATTTAAGCAAGTTTGTTACGATCCTTCAGATATATCAAATATGGTAAATAGAATTTTTAATGAATATTCTTTTCCTTTCACTGATCCATCAACATTAGTAGCAAATAGTCTTGCCCGTTCAGCACTAAAACTATCAGGAGGATATACTCCAGCTGCTATTGATGGATCAGGGGCTGATTGTAGTTTGGTAGGAGATATACCTGTATATCACAGATACAGCAAAATTTATAAAATGCCGATGCCAATTCGTCATTTTGCAGCAGAAATGTATAAATCATTAAATATGTGGAACTATGATTCCTTTATAACAAGACCCTTCCGAGCAACAAGGCGCTCAGTATTAATGCCGTTACAGTGTCTTGAACTCAGTAATGTATTTGACGGTATTATCTTTAATACTCCAGATGATACTCTTAAAACTATAAAAAGGCGCTATATTGATGATGTGCGTCTTATTTTTGAAGGATTCAACGAAGAAAATAAGAGATTTAATGACTACAAATATACAAGTATTTTGAATCTAATATATGCTTCTGCATTAAGCAGTGCTTCAAAAACATTCGATTTTTTGCGTATGAATGGTGCAAAGCTAATATTACCATTTTACGATCCCAAAATATTAAGATTAATTTATTCAATAACCTGGAGTCAAAAAGTCTCTGAGGAACCTAAAGCTATATTAAAACGAATGTTGGCTCCTCAGATCCCACAGAATCTAATAAATTATCCTAAACAGGCATTTACACCTATATATGACATATTAAAAAACTCAGAAATGAAAGATTTTATGTACTCTACAGCATTAGATCAAAATAGTCCACTTAGTGCCTTTTTTGATATTAAGACAACAAAAAGAATCCTCGATCGGTTAAACCATATAGACCCTGATTTATTCTCTCTATTATGGGCTATTACTTTTACATCAGCCTGGATAAACCAACATAAAGGTGCTTTTAAAAATAATTATCAACTCATAAGCTAAATGATTGTTATGAAATTAAGGAAAAAAACATTTGTAAAAATTATGATTTTACTGCTATTTTACCTGGCAGGATTCTATATATTGTTTTTTTCTACAGTCTTCTCAAGCAAAACTGATATAAAAAAGTTTGAAAAAGACTCCTTTGGAGGAGTAGTTATCAATAATACGAATCATAATACAGAGATTATAGATAACGGAAAAACAATAATTTTACCTCCACATAAGTCATCAAAACAAGTTGGAGTATTTGATGCTGATTATTTTATAGTAAATCGCCCTACGTCATACAGGAATAAAGTTTATATGCACGGCATGATAAAATTTAATGATTTTTCTTCATTAAAAGTAGATTCGGACAAAAATTCTGACAAAGTCTCAGTCTCACTCAATATAATTGGTAACAAAAAATGAAAATACTCCTAGCAAATAATCATTTTTCAAATAATGGCGGAGCAGATGCTTATACTTATAATACGGGAAATGTATTAAGGGAAAACGGGCATCAGGTTTTCTTTTTTGCATCTGATAGAGGTAATTTTTTTGAAGAAAATTATGAATATTCCAGGTATTTTCCACAGTATATTACTTACAGATCACTAGCAAAACCTGATTTATTAAAGAATATTTTTAGACCTCTATATAATTTTGAAGCGAAAGAGAAGCTAAATTTATATTTAAAAGAAATAAAACCGGATATAGTTCATTGTAATTCTATTAGTTATCATTTAACACCATCTATTCTAGACAGTTGCTATAAAAATAATATTCCAGTTGTAATGACGCTACATGATACAAGATTTTTATGCCCTGCTGGAACTATGCTGTTAAGTACTGAGAATTATTGTCAAAATGAACTTTGTATTACAGGCAATCCAATTCATTGTTTAGCTAACAGATGTAAATATAAGAGCTTGCCAGCCAGTACCTTGGCCACATTTGAGTATTTTTTCAATAAATACTTGAGATTATTCGATAAAGTGTCAGTTTTTATCTGTCCAAGTAAAGCCTTATTAGAATTAGCTGCAAGATCAGGTATACCAAGAGAAAAACTGGTTCATATTAATAATTTTATAGATGATTCTTATTTTAAAGCTGAACCTGAATATAGTAATAAGGGATATTTTCTTTATGCAGGGAGATTGGTAAAAGAAAAAGGTGTTCATTATCTGTTAGAAGCCATGCGTAAAATCCCTGATATAGAGCTTCACATTGTTGGTAGTGGATTAGAAGAAAATAATCTTAAACAGTTAGCTTCAAATTTATCTAATGTCAAGTTTCTAGGCTTTAAGTCAGGTATAGATCTGGAAAACGAGTATAAAAATTGCATAGCTTCTATTATTCCCAGTAATTACTTTGAGATTTTTGGCTTAACTATTGTTGAATCATTTGCCTATGGTAAACCTGTTATAGGAAGTAACATCGGAGCTATCCCTGAAATTATAGAAAACGGCAAAAATGGCATTATATTCGAATCTGAGAATGCAGACGATTTAGCTCAGGCAATTAGGCAATTAAACACAAACAGAACTTTACTTTATGAAATGGGGCAAAATGCCAGACTAAAAGCCAAATCTATGTATATTTCTAATATTCATTATTCAAAATTGATAGAAGCATACAAATCATTAACTTAATTAGAGCCTATCTGACAAATAAATTATTGCTGTCATTGCGAGTACTTCGTACTGTCATAGGTCATCAATTGTTGCAATAATACCCCGCTGTCATTGCGAACCTTTTGGCAGGGATATTTTATAAAATCGATCTTGTGAAGCAATCTCTAAGCATCATTTTTTGAATTCTCGGATAAGCTCTTAAGCTTGATACATATTTATTACTTATGCTTTATTTCTGATTTATGAAATGAGGAACAAACAAAAAATTATTGCGTATTTTAAAACGCAAATCTGTCATTGCGAGCGAAGCGAAGCAATCCATTAAATAATGCTATAATTTGGATTGCCATGTCGGGCTTTCAGCCCTCCTCTCAATGACAATATCACTTTATGCGTAAGTATTTTTTGTTGCCTCCTTATCACTGTATATTTGTCAATTTACTTCAAATATATCTTAATTTTTGTAAAACTCTATTTAAAAAAAAGCAATTTTTCTTCTTTAGACGCATTAGTTACATGTATGCAATTTTTAGATAATAGAATGGAAGGGATCGAATGGAATTAAGAGGAATTAACCTTGGATGTAATAACAAACTTATTCATAATAACAAGTCACAGAACCTTAATTTTAAAGGAAATTCTGAAAAAATTGGTGATTCAGTAAGTTTCAGCTCTAATGGTAAAAATGAAAAAACAAATAAAGAATTTATCGATTATTTAAAATCTGCTACATATCAAGAACTTGATCCTAAAATAGTTAAAAAATACGTTAAAAACGGTACTAGAGTGAATGAAGCTAAAGATGAATTTGGCAGAACTCCTATTCACCTTGCCAGATCAAAAGAAGTAGCGAAAATTCTAGTCGATAATAATGCTGATGTTAATGCTAAAGATGATAAAGGTAAAAATGCTCTTTCTAATACTATATTATGGCAAAATGAAGAATTAATGAAATTTTTAATAGATAATGGCGCTGATGTTAATAGTAAAGATAATAATCAAGAAACACCTCTTTTTGATGCTGTAAGGTTAGGGAAACGTGGCTTAATAGAACTCTTACTGCAAAATGGCGCTGATCCCAATGCTAAAAATAAAGATGAACAAACTGCTCTTCATAAAGCCGCAATTTGGGGAGATATAGAACCAGCAGCAATTTTAATGGAAAATGGCGCTGATATTAATGCTCGAGATAAAAATGAGAAAAATCCTATTCAAACCGCTTTAAAATGTGATAATCTCGAAATGGCAAAAGATATGCGAATGATTCACAAGTTACTTAATAGCCTAAAATAATAATACTGATATAAGAATAAACACCAGCCTCCGAGAACAGAGACTGGTGTTTATTCTTAATTTTTGCGTCCTTAGATCAGGTATTCTCTAAAATTTGAAGTTCATCATTAATATTAATATTTAAATATGCCAGCTTAGCTGCTTCTAAAAAGCCTAGTAAACAGAAGAATAAGATTGTTATCGGTATTCTAAGCCCATCACTAGAATGGTATATAAGAAAAAATATTATTATGGCAAGGCTAATATTGCTGAATATCCTCACATTTTTATCTGTATCTTCAGAAAGAATATATCTTAAATTATTTATTGCTACTGAAATAATGGCTCCAAAGTATAAAATAGCAAATAAACCGTACTCATAAAACATAGCTAGATAAATGTTATGTGTACTCAGTAGCAAATCAGTGCGTGGAAACATGCTGGAAATGAAAAATATTTTTTCAATGGATGAATCAGCTCCAAAACCAAAGAGAAACTTGAATAAATCTAATTTATCACTCCAATCTCTAATAAAGTACTCCCAAATCATAAATCGAGTATCCAAAGTGTCAGCTGAAGAAAACCTATCAACTATGTTTGTTGCAGAATTAGCTATAAACTCTGAATTTTTTAGAAATAATAAAATAAATATAAAAGGTAAAAACTGGATAATTCTGATAAAAAACTTTCTACTTGAGCTTCTCTTATCTTTAAAAAAGCTTTTAATACTACTGATTTTAAAGTTTAAAACCATAACAGTTAATAAGGCTATAACCAAACCAAGAATTGATGTCTTATTTATTTGCAGTAAAACTACAGACAAGTAAACTGGAATAACAAAATTTAGCACTATATTTAATTGCTTTTTCCCTTTAAAGTCCTCCGTTTTGTCTAAATAGTACTTAAACCCAACAAAAAGCAGTATGAACATAGATACAAAGATGTGAAATCCAATGGTAGATCCATAGAAATTCCCTATTAATCTACCACCTTCAAATGTAAATTGTGTTATACCAAGTATTATGCCTAATACAGCAGCAACAAAATATGCTACAAATCCATAAGTTATGCACTTAATTACTTTTATTAGTCTTTCATTCACTTTATCAATAGTATTTAAACCGAAAAAAATCATCGATGAGATAATTACCGAAACAACAGGACTTAAACTAGTTAAATACATAACAATACTTGAATCATCCCTAAAATTGTTGTAAGTGAAGGAATGTGTTTTCATTGTTGTTTCATTAATCTTGGATAGCCAGATATCTGGATAAGTTGAGGTCCTGAAGTCAGAGTGATAAAAAAGAAAATAAGGTATACTTACCAGGAAAAAAATAAATAAGTATCTAAAAAGTGGAAAATTTGACCATAAATAGTTGAAGTTCTTAAAAATATGATAAGCCGCAATTAACAATGAAAGCCCAAATGACATAGCATATAGCTTTATATTTACTCCTAGAGGACTCAGGTAAACAAAGTCAATAAGTATCCAGAAAAATACCAACTGTAGAATTATATATGGTATTATTGTGGACTCA
Source organism: Candidatus Melainabacteria bacterium RIFOXYA2_FULL_32_9 (assembly GCA_001784615.1). NCBI lineage: Bacteria > Bacillati > Candidatus Melainabacteria > Candidatus Melainabacteria bacterium RIFOXYA2_FULL_32_9. The sequence goes on along the minus strand of MFRQ01000048.1, from coordinate 5,079 downwards.
AGGGATTTTTTTATTATAAATATCCCAATAGTAAACCCTGCTGCTAGAATTGCAAGTATTATAAACGGATCAACATCAGATTTAGAACCAAGTATTTTTAGTAGAAACAGTGGTATTACAATTGTACTTATAACTATGATTAGCCTTGTACTTATGAGTTTTAAAAGCTTTTTATCTAGTTTATTCATAACCTAAACCCTGGCTACCGGATCTGAATGCACTGTATCAACATCTTTATCTAAGAAATATTCTTCTATTTCAGAGTTTTCTTCTCTTGTGATAACTCCAAGAATCTTAGTATTAGATCTATCAAAGTTATCAATAATATTAACCAGTTTTTCTCTGTTTGTTTCTAAAGCAGAGATTATAATTACTGCGTCTGATACACTTGCTATTGCAGAAATCTCTGGGAAAATAAATGGTTTAGGCGGAGTTTCTATCAATACAAACTCATTATGCTGTTTAAGGAAATTAACTACAATAGAAAATCCTTGAGTAGCAACATAATCATATATATTATCAATCTCTTTATTGATACATAAATAATGGAAGCCTATATCATGGCCATTGTCAGACTTAATAACAACCGGAATAAGAGCATCTTTTAATATTTCAGCCAAAACATTATTATCTGCTGATTTAGAAAGTCTTAAATGTTTGTTTACTTCATTAATAACATCAATTAAGTCTTTACCTTTGCAGGTTTCGCCACAACCCAATGTTTTAAGCAATTTTTGAGACTGAGTTGGATCAGTATCGATAACTACCAAAGATTTATCTAATTTTGACAGGGTTGCAGATATATTAGCAATAATTGATGACTTACTTCTTGATGATATAGTTGAAACAAACGAGAGAACCTGAGCTTCATCAAGATAAGACTTGGATACAATATTCGAGGTAATTGCTCTATATGCTACACCTAATGGCGAATATGAGTGCTGGATTAAATTCTCCATTACTTCATATCTTGATTTTATCCAAGGGATAATACCAAGTACTCTTTTTCCTGTTATATCTTCGATTTCTTGTGAATTTATCCATTTATCTTCTATTTCTTCTTTAATCCAGGCAAGCCCGAAAGCGCCCATTAAACCAAATGCCAGAAAACCGAAGAATCTAATCAAGAGTGTGCTCATAATAAATTTAGGATTAGATGAATTGGTTAAAACTATTATATTGTCTATAACTTCATTTTCTCTAATTTGAGCTTCTAATTGAGCTTGTTTTGCATTGTTATAAGCGGTTGCAAGTGCTTCTTCTTGTTTCTGTAGTTCCCCAAGACCAAGAACTTTAGCAGGTAATTTAGATTCTGCTTTTGATAGGTTTCTTATACCTTTTTGAATTCCTTTTAATTTAGCTGCAGAGGAAATCTTCTCAGCCTGAACTCTTGCCATATCAGTAACTATATCCTGAGAGGGTTTGTCATATATGCCTCTTGCAAGTAATACATTTCCTAATGATTCATCTTGTCTACTTACAATATTTCTTTTAATAGTATTTATTTCTTTTTTAGCACCAATTACATCCGGATAATTATCTGTAAATTTAGCACTTAATTTAGAATAATTTTGCTCAGCAACAACTAAATCCTGACTTAATTTTGCTAAATACGGATCTTGTCCAATTGCTGTTGCCCTAAGTGCCATTCTTGCGTTAGGTAACCCTAGTTGTGAAGATAAATCTGCTAATTTTCTATTGTAATAACTAACGTCACTTCTTAAAATTTCTGCTTCTTTTTGTAATTCTACTCTCGCCTTTGTGAGCTCAAGACTTTCATTTTCAAGATCAAAAGCCCCATTTTCAAGTTTAAAATCTTTTATTTGTCCTCTAACAGAGTCTAAGTTAGCTCCAATATTAGCGAGTTGACTATCTAAATATTCTCTTCTTTTGGTTTCTGCAGATTTTCTTATTTCAAGATTAATGATTTTAAACTCGCTTATTGTTTCATCTAATATTTCTTTTGTATTATTTTTGTTTATCCAGTTTAGTGAAACATTAATAATATCAGTAGAAGGTTCAATTTTTGCTCCAACTAAAGCAGGAAATACAGCTTCCCAATCTTCGGTAGATTTTACTTTTAACTTTTTCAGGTCTTCAGGATATTTTTCTTTTATATTGCTGTATACCCTTGAAGCCAGACTACCGGATTTAAGCATACGTGTAAGGTTAAAAAGTGGGTTACTATACCCGCTTTCTGATTGAATCATCGATTGTGCTTCAGTAGGAGTAAAAATACTGTTTTGAGAGATATTTCTTACAAAAAGTTCTGAAGTAGACGAATAAATTGGAGTATAAAAGAAGAGGAAATAACATACAAATAAAGCTAACCCCAAAACTATTCCTGCTAGAACAATCCCCTTCTCCTTGAAAATCAAGGCCAATATCTTGTTTTTCATAACATAATCACCTTATTCCTAACTTTCTAAATACTTGCAATTAAAATCTCTTTGGATCAAATATTAATGCCCAGTTATTATATGAACTTGCGAAAGAATTTGTAGGGCTAATAACTCTTGCTACATAATCAAATGCTTTACCAACAAGTGGTCTGGACTTTTCTGGCACATAGATTATGTCATTTGGCATAAGAATCAAATCATTGCTCATAGGATTAACTACAGTAGTGACAAGTTTGCCATTTGAATCAACTCTGCTTAGATAAATTTGCTTTGGAGCATATGCAGAATCAAGTAAATAACCTCCAGCTGATGTTATTGCCGAATTTAGATTTAGTGAATCTGATGGGTCAAGTTTGATAAGTCCGGGGCTGTTTACGTAACCGTATACTTTTACAGGCACAATTCTTGGAGAAAAAGTAGCACTGGCATATTTTTTATATTTTTCATCACTTATTGCAAGTGGTGTTGGTAATTGTGGAACATGAACACTGTCACCTGCCATAAGGTAAATATCCTGACTTGAATCTCCTTCTTCAAGAAGCTTCAGTAGATTAATTTCAAAGTTTCTGCCGTCTATATTATTCTTAATTTCTACACGCTCAAGATCAGCATCATGATTAATCCCACCAGCTGCAACAAGCATGTTTGAAAGAAGCGGAGTTTTTCTTTCAATTGATATTTCAGGCTTAGTACTTTGTATGTACCTATAATCACTAGTACTTGTGCTTAATTCATAGCTTCCAGGGTTTGCTACAGCACCCGTAATATAAACAATAAAGGGTTTGCTTTCATCCAAATTAACTGAAACTTGAGGATCTACAAGATAATAACTGTATTTTTCAACAAGTAAATTATGCAATTCATCTATAGTAAGGCCAGCGACACTTATTGATCCTAAAGGTGTAATTATAACCCTGCCGTCAGGCTGAACACGTACTTTTTTTTGATCAAAATCAGGAACATTGTATATAGATATACTTATAATGTCATTTGGTCCAAGAATGTATTTTCTAGTGGTAAAACTTTGGTCTAGATGTAAAGAAAATTTCCTGTTATCACTATTTTCCTTAACGGTAATATCCTCAGGCATAGCATGTGCTGCTTGTAACATACAAGCAAAAACTAAGCTCATAAGTGTTATTTTTTTCATAATATTATTACCCTTAAATCTACCCGCTAACATATATAAATGAATTACATAGAAAAAGACGATTTATCATAATCCCCAAATATACAATCCTTCTGTACACCTTTTTTTATAACCTGGATTTGATAATTAGAATTATTAAAGATTTAATCCTTAATTTAATCTCATTTAGAACATTCATTAGCTTATTAAAAATACTAAATAGCCCGAGTCGCTAGTTAGCTAAAACCAGCATGAATATTAAATAATAATCATTTTTTGCTAATTAATTTCAAAGCAAAAATTTATGTAGATGGCAATTCAAGTTAACTAGATAAACAGCAAAATGCCTGTAGGTAATACCAAGTGGTTAAAATTTTATTAAAAGCAGCTGGAATATATTTAAATATAGACGATGGTTTAATGAAATTTAAATTTTCAGGAGTAATATATATTTAATTATTTTCAAAGTATTTTTATTTTGAAGAAACTAAGGAGAAGGAGTTATATTATGGCATACGAACATTCAAAACCAGGACCGGAACCAGGACATGCTTATGGTGCAGCAGCAATTACTCAAGCTATTAGAGGCGCTGATTTTCCAATGTCAAAGCAAGACCTTATTAACATGTATGGTGACAAAGAAGTTGAATACACAAAAGGTAATCCTCAAAGATTAAGAGACATTCTAGAAAAATTACCAGGTGAAACATATAATTCACCTGCTGATTTAGAACACGCTGTTCACGAAATGATGATGTAAACGCTCAACTACAAATAATAAAACCCGCAATATTGCGGGTTTTATTATTTGTAGTATTTTAGATGATATATTTCCCAGTGCAGATAAGTTTTCTGGGATTCATGTTTATCCTTTTGTCTAATGTATTAAATTTAAATAGTTATAACATGTTCCTAAGTAAAGTTATAATAAATAACTTGATAAGATAAGGAGGAAATCATGGGCGAACGTGGACCAGAACCAGGACATGCTTATGGTGCAGCAGCGGTAACAATGGCAATTAAAGGTGCTGACTTTCCAATGTCAAAAGAAGATTTAATTAGCAAATATGGTGACAAAGAAGTTGAAATTACAAAAGGTAATCCTCAAAAATTGAGAGATGTACTTAATAACATTCCTTCTGAAACATTCAATTCACCAGTAGAATTAGAAAAAGCTGTAGCTAAATACATATAAATTTATCTTAAGTAGATAAAAGCCCTCAGCCAATGAGGGCTTTTATCATTTCAATCATACTATATAAATATTATTTATAATTAAAACAAAAGGATTTAGAATATGGTCATTCATTACTATGAAGAAATTGTACATATAAAAGTAAATTCAATTGAAATAGAAGGTTCTCTTGAAATTCCAGCTAATGCTAAAGGAATAGTATTGTTTGCGCATGGAAGCGGAAGTAGTAGATACAGCCCTAGAAATAACTTTGTAGCTCAAGTTTTTCGCCAAAACGGACTTGCTACATTACTTATTGATCTATTGACTGAAACAGAAGACTTAATATATAAAACACGTTTCGATATAGATTT
>MFRQ01000047.1:11769-26556 GCA_001784615.1 Candidatus Melainabacteria bacterium RIFOXYA2_FULL_32_9 | reverse complement strand
ATCTCTTCTACAAATAACTCTTACCTATATGGAGGAACATACACCTTTACCAACAGCACACTTAATGCAGGTAAGGCATATTCTGCATTTAATACATTAACTCTAGATAATACAAGTTATCTCAATGCTACCAGTAATAATATGTATCTGGGTAAAATCCAAAGTTCTACGGTAACAGAGACAGACATACTAGCTAACTTATTCAAAAACTATACAACATTATCAGGAAACACAATTAACCTGGCTGGTGGAAGTCCTATTAACGTAACTAATGGAACATTAAACATAAATTCCAGCTCCAATCTTTTGTTAAATGCAACATCTCCTACAACATTAATTGCTAGAAATATTAATATTAATGCAAATGGAACAGCAGGGTTAATAGATACCAACTTATCTGCAAATACAACAACCGGAACCATAAACATAGACTCGATTGGTAATTTGTCTGTTAACGGTCCAACATTTACAGCAAAAAACATTTATCTTGATTCTGATGGTCAAATTACATTAGAAAACTCTTATCTTAACGCCACCACTGGCAATATAGGTATCGGTAGCACTGATAGCTTAACTCTAGATACAGGAACTAGTATTAATGCAACAAATCTAGGATTAGGGTCATTAAATGGAAATATTAGTGTTAATCCATCAACATCATTCACGATAGGAAACAATCTCTATACTTATTCCAATATATTTACGGTGGACACAGTATCTCTTGCTGCTACTGAAAATATTTATTCTGGATTTAATACCTTGAATCTCAATAATTCTGGAAGATTACAAGCTACAAATGGATCAATTAATTTTACAGAATTACCTGTAGGAGCAGAATCAATAGCAACCAAGTTTTCAGGCTCATTATTTGCTGATAAATTTGGAGTATTAACCTCACTTCCATCAACAAGCATGACACTTAACCTGACAGGGTCAACTCCTTTAACTGCTTCATCAGGTAATATTAACATAATTAATGATGATGTAATGTTTAATATATCTGATATTGCAACTCTATCAAATCTTAACGTAAATGCAACAAACAGCTTAAGCATTAGCTCTTCTAATAATCTGACTTTAAGCGGAGCTAATTCCCCATCTTTATCCAGTGGAAATATCTATCTTGATTCTGATGGACAAATCACTCTGGGAAATATTGCTATCTCTTCTGGAAATATCGGTATTAGTGGTGATACAGGTATTACTATTAACTCCGGATCAGATCTTAATGCTACCGGTAACCTTGGTTTAGGATCTACATCAGGAAATATTACTGTTAATTCGGGCTCTTCTTTCACAGTAGGGGAAAATCTCTACACTTATTCCAATATATTGACCATAAATGGTGTAGCTATTAATCCTACAGGTAATATTTATTCAGCATTCTCTACATTAAACCTGAATAATGGAGGAGCTTTAGAGGCAGCAGGAGATATTAAGTTAGGTGAATTACCTAATAACTCCAGCTCTATTTCTACAGTATTTGATGCTGGATCTCCATTTCTTACCAAATTCAGTGGTTTATACAATCGTACAGGAAATATGGCTATTAACCTGACAGGAGATAGCTATATTAACTCTACAGGTTCATTAAGCATAAATACAACTAATGGTAATCTTGCTATGACAGGAACCACATCAGGTACTCCTGCCAATCTATCGGCTACAGGTATTTACATTAATTCAACAGGCACTACTAATACAATTGAAAACATCACTCTTAATCCTAATTCTGGAAACATAGAGATAAATGCTAACTCAGGAGCATTAACCTTAGATACAGTAACCTCATTATTAGCTAATACAGGGAACATAGATATATCTTCCAGTGGAACAAGTATCATACAAGATTCTAATCTTGGAGCTACAGGAAATATTACCAGCTCTTCAGGAACATCTACTATACAAAACACTATTCTTAATGCAACAGGTAATGTCACAGTTACAGGAAATACAGGAGTAACATTAACAGGAACATCTAACTCCATTACTGGAAATAATGTAGATATTACTTCCAGCGGATTAACCACGTTACAGAATGCCACACTTACAGCTTCTAATTATGCAAATATTACAGGAAATGGAATAACCTTATCAGGAACATCTAACGCTATCACTGGAAGTATATTAAAATTCCTGGCTGCAAGTGGTAATATCAGTGCCGGTAATTCTACAATTAATGCTTCTAATATATTAGGATTATTCGCTGAATCTGGAAATATTAGTGCTACTAATTCTAATATCTCCTCTACAAATAACTCTTATCTATATGGAAATATTTCTAATTTAGGAGGAAGTTCCTTCAGTACCGGTAATAAACTATATATGGCCCTGAATTCACTCTTATTAGGTAATACAAGTTATTTAAATACAACAAATAATAATATCTATCTTGGTTATATTCCTAATGCCCAAGTCGTTGAGACTGACTCTCTTGCTACTCAGTTTAAATCATTTACTCCTCGCACAGGAAATACTGTTATTAACCTTGCAGTAGCTAATCCTATAACGTCATCTTTAGGAAATATTTACATTAATTCAACTGGCAGTTTAAGCTTAACAGGAATCACCTCTGGAACTCCTTCCATATTATCAGCTAAAGGAATACTCATTAATTCAACTGGAACAGGCACAAATACAATTCAAAATATATCTCTCAATCCTAATTCTGGAAATATTCTAATAAGTGCAGATGCGGGAACATTAGATTTAAATACTATATCAACCATTAATACCGTTAATATGCAAATCAGTTCTGGTACAGGTACTTCATTAACCGACTTTAATCTAATTGGCAGTGGAGATATTACCCTTAATTCACTTGGCACCATAAATACTAACAGCACAACTCTTACACCAGCAGCTTTAAATGCTAACAATATTAACATTACTAGTAGTGGAATTAGCACATTAAATAATACCAATTTGACTGCAACTAACAGAATAGATATGAACTCGACTAATAACATAAATCTTACTTCTTCAATAAGTCCTATCCCAACATTTACTGCAAATGAAATTTATCTCAATTCAACAGGAATAGCAACAATTCAAAATGTTGACCTGAAAGCTCAAAATGATCTTACTTCTCGAATAGGAATAATAGGAAATAACGGCATAAATATTTCTACACCTATTATTAATTCAGCGGGTAATTTAGGATTATTTTCCCAAAATAGCAATGTGCAAATTGCAAATTCAGGTCTAAGTGCAGGAAATAACTTATATTATTATGCTAATAATCCATCAATAGTGTCAGATAATATTATAGGAAGTACAATCTCAGCTACTAACGCTGTATATACTCTTTCAAACAAATTATTGCTAGATAACAGTACTTTTCAAACTCCAAATGCAGATATTTATCTGGGTTACTTTGACAATTCAATAGCAACCGCATTCGCTTCTTCATTTATTAGTGCTTTAACAGGGTTAACTTCACCTACGACACTAACTATTGATACAAGTAAGCCAGAAGACATAGTCAGCTCTAGATTGGGCTCAGGAACAATACATATTGGGAATTCCAGTAATTTAAATCAATATAGTTCAATAACAATAAACACAAGTTCATACACAAATGGCACTACAGTAACAAGCTCATTACCAGCAGGAATGCAGGCAGCTAGTGTAAAAATACATCTTCCTGTAACACCTGTAACTGCCCCAAATACCGTAACTATATCAGATAATTCAACTACAGTAAATACAGACACAGGTACAATTACCAGCTCAGATGGTCAGTCTGAAAATGTTGGTAACATAATTGCTACAGCTACAAATACTACAACACCTAATCCAGCCGCATTGACAGACAATACATCATTAACAACTCTAACCCAACCTATTTCACAAGATTCGTTGACAATTCCAACTACCAATATAGATGCAGGACTTGATCTTGCTTTTGAAGAACCAACTGAAACAAGTCTGGCAGGTGGATCATTGCCAACCACTAACACCAATCTAACAACTGATACAAATCTGGCATCAGATAACGATTTACCTGCTACTAATATAAGTAATCCTGCAACAACATCTAACGATACAAATATTCAGCCGGTTTCTAATACTAGTACTGCCTCTAATGCTTCAATTAATGGCAACCAAATACAGAATAATAGGATTGTACAAAGTTCACACCAAACAACTTTTGGCATAGATAAAGATTTAATTGATTTCGCATTTGGTGAGATATTAGTTAACTCAATTGTAACCAATAATTCTGAGGAAAATGAGTTCATGGCGGATGCTTTAGGAGTAGTAAATGCAAATAAATTAGGTTATCATCCTGCAGGACTTGAAGGTTTCTTGCTGACAATTAAGAAAATCGAAGAAAACTCAGCTTTACCCGGAAGATTAGCCAACGCTCAAGTAAGTTCTTTATTTACATATAGGCATCCTGACACCTTGTTAAGATTAGAAAAAGTTGAAGGTGAATTAGATGAATTAAGATTAAAAGGTCTTATAAAATCAAATAATCTATATAGGTCTCGTTATAATTGGATTACTTCAACAATACAGAAGTAGAATATGAAAAAAATGCTAAAAAATAACTCAAATATATTTATTGGACTATCTATAGGACTTATAGTAGCTTTAATCATGATTTTAGCTAATTATTTAAGTCTGTTAGATCTATATGAACTAAAAACCCTTGATACCAGATTTAAAATGTTACATTCATACCGCTATCAACCGAGTAAAGATATAGTAGTAGTTGGTATTGATGATATTAGCGTTGCAAATATAGGCCGTTGGCCATGGAAAAGAGAAGAACACGCTAAAATCGTAAACTTTTTAAACCTGTATGGTGCAAAAGTTATATTTTACGATATTTTCTTTAGTTATAGAGATAAAGAACATCCAGAATCTGATGAGAAATTCATAGAAGCAATAAAAAACACAAAGAATGCTTATCTTGCAGGAAAATATATTCCTATTAACCAGGATTTGCAAGATGATATCCAGATTAAAGAAAAAGACAAATTTATGAAGAAATTTGCCATAAATACGGTTAAAATTCGCGCTAGAGATGCTAGTGAGGTTATACCCAAAGGCAAAGAAGTTGCTTATGAAATTCCATTTTATGAATTAGCAAATGTAACTAAAAGAATAGGCCCTGTACACGTAGGATCAAATGAAGACGGTATAATTAGATACCAATTCCCTGTGTATAAATATAAAGAGGACTATTATCCTTCACTTTCATTCGGCCTTACAATGGACTTATTACACCTCAACACATTATATAACATAAAAAATAAAGGTTATTTACTGGGTGACACTATTATTCCTCTTGATGAAAAAGATAGAGTAATAGTTAATTGGTATGGAAGATATGATCAGAATAAAAAAGAGTTCATCCCAGCTTATGAACAATGGTCAGCCTGGAGATTTATAGAAAGTTACGACAACCTTGAAAAAGCCAGTAAAGCCTGCGGACTAACTATAGAAGAATTCAAAAAGCTTATTGATAAGATTAACCAATATCAAAATGAAGAAGAAATTCCTGATGATTTGCTGAAATATATTGAAAAAATTCCTGAAGATTTCGAACTAATGTTCGAAGGTTGGGATCCTGCTGAGCTTTTCAAAGATAAAATAATTCTAATTGGAGTAGCAAGCACTTCTACCACAGTTCGTGATATTATCTCTAGCCCATTTCTTGAAGAACAGCCAGGTGTATTTTTACATGCCAATGTAATAGATAATATTCTTCATAAAGACTTTTTATCGAAAGAAAATTTCACTCATACAAGCTTAATTATACTTTTGCTAGGAATTTTAAGCAGTTTATCAGTATTTGGATTTAGAAATTCAATAATTGGCGTTATTTCGCCAATTATCCTGGCTATGTTTTACCTTACAACAACAGTAATTGCATTTATTCATTTTAATTTATGGATGGATATTGTTTATACAGAATCAGCAATAATCATAACCTTTGCTATTTCATCAGCTATTTACTACATAATTGAAGGCAGAGAAAAATTAAAGGTGAAATATGCCTTATCTAACTATCTTTCTCCTCAAATTATGAATGAAGTACTAAGTGATCCAAGAAAACTCAATTTAGGCGGTTCCAAAAGAGAGTTATCTATTTTGTTTACAGATATAAGAGGATTTACAAATATCTCTGAACATTCAGATCCTCAAGAAGTAGTGTCAATGTTAAACGAATATTTTACTGCAATGGTAGAGATTATATTCAACAATAAAGGAACTTTTGATAAGTTTATTGGTGATGCAATAATGGCATTCTGGAATGCCCCTGTTGAAATAAAAGACCATGCTTTCCTGGCAGTAAAAACCGCAATAGATATGACTGAGAAATTACAAGAATTAAGAGAAAAATGGAGATCAGAAGGAAAAGAAGAAATAGATATAAGAATTGGAATAAATACAGCTGAGGTAACTGTTGGAAACATTGGATCAGATAAAATTAAAGATTATACAATTATTGGTGACGGCGTAAACCTTGCATCAAGGCTTGAAGGCCTAAATAACGAATATGGTACTCAAATAATGATAAGTGAATATACTTATGAACTGGTAAAAGATAAGATTAATGCGAAATATATAGACACAACAAAAGTAAAAGGAAAAGAAAATCCGGTTAAAGTGTACGAAGTTTTAAGCTTAAAAACGAAAGGAGAAGAACTATGTCAAAATCAACCAAAACCCTTACCTTAATAGTGAGCTTAACAGTCTTACTGACATTAGGTGCTAACTTAACAGCATTTACATCATCAAAAATCAACTCTGGTAAGCCTGCAAATGCAGAAAGAATTAAGAAATTAATACATAAAAACAAAGGTGAAAGAGGTGCAGACTTCTCAGGAGAATCAACCGCTGGAGTAGCTGGTGGTGCAAAATCAGGGTTAAAAGCTGATGATTCAGAAAAATTCAAAAAAGAAACTAAAGAAGTAAAAAATAAGCTCTATAAAGATTCAGCAGAAATGGCAACTCCTGAAACTCATAGATAAGGTTTATAATCCAGAATGATAATTAATAGATTAAAATTTAGCTTACTAATGATTTTTGCTTGCATATTTTTCTCAAGCTTAACCTGCTATGCAGAAGCTAATAAGTATGATGCAGTATGCAAAAAATATGGATTTACTATTGAAGAAGAACAGGAAATAGGCTTTCAAGCAGCATTAACACTTATAAGAAAGTATGATTACTATAAAAATCCACTGGTTAATCAATATGTTAGTAATGTTGGAGAAACAATAGCAAAAAATATATCTCAGAGACCTGACATTAAATATCGATTTGTTGTTTTAAACTCCAATGAAGTTAATGCTTTTTCAACTCCTGGCGGATTTGTGCTTATAACAAAAGGCACATTAAGTGTGCTTGATAATGAAGCCGAGCTAGCTGCTGTTCTTTCTCACGAAATAAGTCACGTAGAAGAAGGGCATGGCCTTCAGGCTATTGCATCAGACCCAAATATAAAAGAAAAATTAAAGCAAATTAAGACAATAGTAACAACTAATGAAAACAAAATGGATATCCTTGACAAAGAATTAAGAAAAAATCAAGGAGGTTCAACACTGGTTAATTTTGAAAATGCTATAAATGCTGATAATTGTTCAAAACATAAGCTGTTTTAGAAGCTGTCTTGTTAAAGTTGAATCGCCTTGCCAAGCAAGCCGCTTGCAACTTTAACCGCAGTCCAAAAGACGAGCCTGTAATTATATCATAGCCTGATTTTTATATTTTTAGTCAGACAGGCTCTTAGTCTTAAAAAATCAGCAAAATATTATTAGATCTCAAGAAATTAACTAAAACAATTAATCAGTATAAGGTGAGAATTCACTTTAAACTGATTAATTGTTGACAAAATTAAGTCAATACTACATCATCGAATAAGATACTAAAGCCAAAACCAAGAATTGAGAATGCTGAAATATAAAATTAACTTTATATCTATCTGTATTATTCTAGCCAGTGCATTTATTTTATCTAATAAATGCTGTTTTGCTCAGCTTGCACCAATTCCCATATCACCAGAAACGGATGCCGCTGCCATTACAGCTCCAAAACAAGATACTGTTTTAGATAACCTGATTAAAGAATCTATCAAGGAAGAGGATCAAAAAACAGAAGATAAAGAAAAAATTGACGACCCCAATATCAAGCCAATATCAAATATTAAACCTGAAAAACCAGTAGAAGGTAAGATTGAATCAATTATTACACCTACTATTTTTGTAAAACATATACTAGTAGAAGGTGGTGACCTATTAACAGATGAAGATATCAGCAATATAACATCAGAATATGAAAACAAGAATTTAACTTTGAGCGAGATTAAAGAAGTTGTAAACAAGATTAATAACTTATATTACGATTTTGGAGTTCTTACATCACTTGCCTACTTACCCCCACAGGAAGTTCAGGATAATATCGTAATAATTAAGGTAATTGAAGGCAAACTTGGAAAATTACAAGTAAAAGACAATAAACATACTAGAGCAGGTTATATTAAAGGAGCAATTCAGCAAAAAGAAGGTGATATAATCTATCTTCCAGAGATACAGAAAGATATTTTGTCTTTTAACAGGATGAATGATGTTAAATTAAAAGCCCGAGTCAGAAAAGGTGAAGAATTTGGCACATCAGACATAACTCTGGAAGTTGAAGAAAGAAATCCATACCATTTAGGGTTCAATTTTGATAATACAGGAAGAGACACTGTAGGCGTTCTAAAAGGCGGGGTGAATGTTCAACATGACAGTGTTTTAGGATTTAGAGACAGACTTACTGCATCATATGGCAGAGCAAGATCCACCAATACAGTTTCCACAAGCTATAGTCTTCCTGTAGGCCATTCAGGACTGAGGGTTGGTGGAGCATTTGGATATGGTGGTATTGGAATTAGTAAAGGAGTATTAAAGGATCTCAATATTGAAGGAAAATCTTTTAGTTATTCTGGTTTTGCATCAATGCCTATGGTGAATACCAAAAGGTTTACATTAGGCACAAGTGCATCCTTTAACGCTAAAAAAATAACCACTTATTTAGACGGACAATCATTTTCTGAAGTATTAGGAATACCCTCCACTCAAATTAGAACCGTAGTCTTTTCTCTAAATGCTGTAGAGCGTGATAAATACGGACAATGGATGCATAATTCTGACTTCCATACAGGCCTTGAATTATTTGGGGGAAAAGAAAAATTCTATAAATATACAGGCAGTTTAATTAGGTTACAAAGACTTGGCCAGAAATCACTATTAATACTTAAAGCAGCAACCCAATTTGCAGATGATGAATTGCCATCAGCTGAACAGTACGGAATTGGAGGGGCCTATTCAGTTCGTGGATATTCAGAAGGGATATTATCAGGAGATAATGGATATTTATTTGGCGGAGAATTAAGAGTCCCTATATTTTTATTACCCGAAAAAATAGGTAATTTAAAAATAAGAGATAATATTCAGGGAGTAGCTTTTGCAGAAACAGCCGGAGCATTTCCTGAAGACTATGTAAGATCAAGTCAAACACTAACAAGCGTTGGACTTGGTATAAGAGCCAATCTTACAAAATACCTTACAGGTAGAGTTGACTATGGTTTTGGATTGGCAGCAAATAGAGAAGATGATCAGCCTTTAGCAAGGCTCCATTTCAGCATAGAATCCTCTCCATTCTAAGGGTACGATTACAGTCTGATAAATCGGATAAGAGATATCAGTATCAGGGTTTGTTAAGGACTTTACAGTTCCTAATGATGCAGTAATTTATTGTATAAGTTATATTAAACGCTTATGCTATATGCCAGATCAATTGCTTCTTTCATACTATTGTAATTGGCGATATTTTTGCTGGCTATGTCAAAAGCAGTTCCATGGCTTGGCGATGTTCTTATAATAGGCAAATTAATAGTCATATTTACTGTGAAATCCATTGCTAAGAGCTTTATTGGTATTAATCCCTGATCATGATAACAAGCGACATAGGCCTGATATGGTTGTGGATTTTCTTCAATATAAGGTTTAGCAGCTTTGTTCCACATAGTATCAGCTGGAAATGGACCTTCTATATTAATATTGTATTTTTCTTTTAGCTTATTTATTGCAGGAATTATTATTTCTTGCTCTTCAGTCCCTAAAAGACCGTTTTCTCCTGCATGAGGATTTAATCCGCATACTGCTAATCTTGGTTTTATTGTATTAAAGTCTTTTGTAAGCGATTTATTTAGGGCCAGAATCGTGTTAATGATTTTATCCTGAGTTAAAGCTTGAGGTACATCTTTTAGAGGTATGTGTCTGGTTAATAGCAATACTCTGAAATCTCTGGCAACAAAAAGCATTTCTGCCTGTTCATTTTTATTTCCTAAATAATCTTGCAGAATCTCAGTTTGTCCTGAATAGTGATACCCTGCCATGTTTATCGCT
Organism: Candidatus Melainabacteria bacterium RIFOXYA2_FULL_32_9; assembly: GCA_001784615.1. Classification (NCBI taxonomy): domain Bacteria; kingdom Bacillati; phylum Candidatus Melainabacteria; species Candidatus Melainabacteria bacterium RIFOXYA2_FULL_32_9. Next base: position 16,147 of record MFRQ01000047.1, on the reverse strand, counting down.
TCTTTTGATAAAGGAGCTGTTACTATAGCTCTTATTTCATTATTTTGAGCAAGTTGACAGGCTTTCTTAAGTGCTAAATAAGATAGTTTACCACTTTCTATATTTGGTTGTCCTGCTGAGATTTTAGAAATATCACACGGAATATCAATGATATCCAGGTTATCTGGTAATGGTTGATTAATCTTAGATGATACTTTATGGAATATTTCTTTATTACCTATTAAAATATATTCTTTAGCAGGTATATCTAATGAATTAATAGATTTTATGATAATTTCAGGGCCAATTCCTGTTGGATCACCTATAGTTATAGCTATTTTTTTGTATTTTATCATAGCAAAAATCTTGTATTGTCAGTTTACTTGGTTTCTTGATGTTTTTTAAAGTATTTAAGTATATTTATAAAAGTATTTGGAGTGCCAAGATTACCTGATTTTGTAATTATCCATTGTGCTGCATGATCAAGGCATAATGGGATAGCAGGTTCAACCTCATCGATTAATTGAAGATGTTTGCTTTGTATGGCGTTGCAGCATTTATATGAGGTTTCCCCACCTATAGTAACTAGAATTACGCTGTGTTTATTTACAACTTTCTCGGTTAAATTAGCGAGGAAGTCGCTAACAATGCCCGGTACGTTTTCTGACTGAATACCTTGCTGGCTTGCATATTCCATAGTGACATTTAAATCACCTTCTAATGGAGCAGAGTGTACGAGTACAATACCATCAGGCCCTAAGTCGTGTATAATTCTGTCAGCCAATTCTTCTGAAGGTTCAGTTAGCACTTGTTGCGGGGTAAGCTCAATAAAGCTTGGTTCAAATTCATCAGACTCCATTAATTTCTTAATTTGTGTCTTTGTAATTTCTGTAGCGCTACCAACTACTATAAAAATTGGTAAAGTAGGAATTACTTTAGTGATATGTTGGTGTTTTACCTCAGGCAACCAGCATTTTGTCAAGACTTGAGCTAGTCCTGCTGAGCCACAGGGTAAAATATTATAATTAGATTTTTGAATAGCTAAAGCTATTTGCTCCAGATCAGTTGTTGAAACAGCATCTATTATAATTAATTTTTTATTCTTTTTAATCAATTCCTGTAATTCTACAAGAATAGGCCCTGCTCCTCTCATGACTGTAGCTAATTGAATCATATCAACTAATTCAGGTTTTTCTATTTGTTGTTTTAACAGGGCAGGAACATATGATTGGAATATAGGAGATTGAGGGTCTCTTGCTACTTCTGTTCTCTCAATAGGAACACCTTTTAATAAGTGATATCCGCCAACGGTAGTTCTTCCTTCTGCTGGAAATGCAGGTACAATAACTGCAGCATCCCAGCCCATTGCATTGAGAACGGCCAAAGATTCTGGTCCAACATTTCCTCTTAATGTAGAATCTATCTTCTTATAAAGGTATTCTATATTTAAATTGTCTAATAGTAGTTTTGTAGCATTGGTTACAATTTTAGTGGCATCTGCTGCACTTATGTTTCTGGTTTCGGTGCTTATTGCCCAGGCTTGAGTGTTTGCTTTTCCTTCAGGCATTGTAGAATAATCAAGTAAAATTTGTGTATTGCACCCGCTTAAATGAAACTGAAGGGCTGTATCATTTGCACCTGTTAAATCATCAGCAATTATGCCAATTGTACCTATTTTTATACTCATAGTTATTATCCAGCTGAACTTTCTTCCTTCTTGCCGCCTAATAGACGCAGATTATTTGCTCTTATGAAAAATCTTTCTCTTTTATTTCCTTCAGAGTCTTTCCACTGGCTAACTTCTAATTTGCCTTCTATTCCTACTAAACGGCCTTTGCGGACATATTCACCAGCGACTTCAGCATTTTTGTCCCATAATTCGATATTAAACCAGTCAGTTTTCTCGCCTTCTTTTGACCATCTGTTTACAGCTACTGAAAATGCTGTTTTAACTTTCCCTGATTCAAAATATTTCATTTCAGGATCCTGACCGACCCTTCCAACTATTACAACAGAGTTTATCATTTATGTTTCCTCTTCTTAATTATATTTAAACTTATATTCTATTTGAAAATAAGATAATACTATTTTAATCCAAATTTATTTTACTGCAATCTCTCTTAAATATTCTGCACAATCTTCTGGGATTGCAATATTTATATACATACCTGTACCAAGTTCAAATCCAGCTGCGATTGTAAGTTTTGGAATTAATTCCACATGCCAGTGGTAGTATCTGTCAGTATTTTTTTGTGTTGGTGATGTATGAATAAAATAATTATATGGTGGATTTTCTAAGCCTTTATAAATTTTGAATAATGTTGTTTTCCACACTTCTGATAGATATAATATTTGCTCTTCATTTAGATCCTGGTATTTTGCACTATGGAATTTTGGCATTATCCAGGTTTCAAAAGGTGTTTTTGAAGCATAGGGGGCAAATGAGATAAAGTGATCGTTTTCATAAATAATTCTAGATCGCTCTTTTAGCTCCATTTTAATCATATCACAATATACACATCTGCCTGTAGACTCAAAATAATCATTTGCACCAGTAAATTCTTCAGCAATTTTAGGGGGTATAACCGGTGTAGCAATTATTTGGCTATGTGGGTGAGTGATACTTGTACCTGCTTGAGCACCATGATTTCTAAATAATAATATGTATTTAACCGCATTTTCCTGTGAAATTGCAATATATCTGTCTCTATAGGCTCTTAATACATCTGCTACTTGATCCAGATCGAGTTGTGATAAGCATTTAGAATGATGTGGCGATTCTATAATTACTTCAGATGTGCCAGTTGCATAACTGCTAATTTGCAATGAATTTTCTTGTTTTATATGGAATTCCTGGTTTAAGTTCAGTGCTGCAAATTTATTGGGGACAGCTCTGAGAGTCCAGCCGGATGAATCTGGTTTGCTGTTATAGTTTCTGTAAGCCAGTACTTCAGGAGGAGTCATATATTCATTTTCGCTACAGAAAAAGCAATTTTTTTCGTATGGTACTTCATTTTCCTGCATATCAACTTTATAAGTTGGTTTTTCAGGCCTTTTAGCTCTTTCTGTTGCTATTATTACCCAATTTTTTGTTATTGGATCTCTTCTCATTTCAGGCATAAAGTTTTATTCCTCCCGTTGCAATTTACTTATTTAAAGCCTTTTTATAGAGATCAACATATTTATCTGCACTCTTTTCCCAACTAAAATCATATTGCATTGCCCTGTTAGTTATATGGGCCCATTCTTGTTCATTTTTATAAGCATTTAATGCTCTTGAAATAGCATTAAAAAGTACGCAAGAATCATAGTCTTCAAAAACAAAGCCATTTCCATTTTTTTCATCTAAATTATAGTCAATAACTGTGTCTGCTAATCCTCCAGTTTTTCTTACAATTGGAATAGTGCCGTATTTAAGTGCTATTAATTGACCAAGCCCACAGGGTTCAAACCTGCTTGGCATTAGGAACATATCACAGCCTGCGTATATTTTTTTTGCCAGGTTTCCATTAAATCCTATAACTGCTTTTATGTTATCAGATGTGGTAGTTAAGTCTTTGAAAAGCAATTCATACTTTTCTTGTCCTGTGCCAAGAACTGCTAGCTGTAAATCCATATTTTTAATGTTTTCAGCTATTCCTGCAATAAGATCTAACCCTTTTTGATCGACTAATCTTGATATCAAGCCAATTAATGGAGTATCAGGATTTTGCTTTAATCCTAATTCTTTTTGCAATTCAATTTTACACTTATTTTTTCCAGATAAATCTACTACGGAATAGTTTTGTGGCAGGACTGGATCAGTTTTAGGGTTCCATACGTCATAATCAATCCCGTTTAATATGCCTGTTAATTTATAATTATTTGATCTTAGCAGCCCATCAAGTCCGTCCCCATATTCTGGAGACTGAATTTCTTCAGCATATGTAGGTGAAACAGTATTAACTTGATCTGAATAAATAATTCCACCTTTCATCCAGTTAATTTTATCGAAATATTCGAGACCTTCTGATCCATATACCCCATTATCAATTATATTGCCAAATTCCAATATTTCAAAGCCAAATTTGCCTTGATATGCCAAGTTATGAATACTATAAACTGTAGAGGTATTTTTATAAAACTCGCAGTTTCTATAATTAGTTTTAAGATAAACAGGTATATTTGCTGTATGCCAATCATTACAGTGTATTATGTCTGGCTTAAAGTCAATTTTTTTCATTAACTCTAGGGTAGATAATCCAAAAACCAGGAATCTTTCTTGCTCAAATCTTTCATGAGCCTTATCCGGATAAATTTCGCTATGTGAACCAAAATATGTATTGTTAACTATAAAATATACAGTAACATCTGAGTCTGGAATTTTAACTTGTTTAAGAGAAACAGTGAATTGTCTATG
>MFRQ01000047.1:0-11542 GCA_001784615.1 Candidatus Melainabacteria bacterium RIFOXYA2_FULL_32_9 | reverse complement strand
GTAATATCCCTACTTATACATTAATAAGTTGGATAATAACTTAGACATATATTATCTTTTTATATTAAAATTCTATTAGGATATATATATTAATAGGAGATAAATATGTCTGGTCATTCAAAATGGGCTAATATAAAACATAAAAAAGCCAAAGTTGATGCGCAAAAAGGTGCTGCATTTGCCAGGTTTTCCAGGGAAATAATTGTTTCTGCTAAGACGGGTGGTACAAATCCAGAAGCAAATTTTAGATTAAGAACGGCGATAGATAAAGCAAAAGCAGCTGGTTTACCTAATGACAATATAAAGCGTGCCATTGAAAAAGCTTCAGGCATGGCTGGGGGAGATAATTTTGAAGAAGTTATTTATGAAGGTTATGGTGCAGGTGGTGTGGCTATATTAATTCAGACCATGACTGATAATAGAAATAGGACAGCTGGAGACATTAGGAGCTACTTCAATAAACAGAATGGAAATCTTGGTGAAACAGGCTGTGTTGGCTGGATGTTTGAGGAACAAGGTGTTATTTCCATAAATAATGTGGGGGTTGATCAGGAGCAGTTGTTTGAAATTGCAATAAATGCTGGCGCTGAAGACTTTATTACTGATGAAAATGAATATAGAATCGTAACCACTCCTGATACTCTTCAGGAAGTAGCAGAGCAAGTTGAGGCTGCCGGGTACAAGTTAAATAATGTTGAATTAACAAGAAATCCCCAAAATACGATAGCTATTGAAGATTCTGAAACCGCTAAGCAGGTTTTAAGATTATTAGATAGCATAGAAAACCATGATGATGTGCAAAATGTATATGCAAACTTTGAAATTGATGATAGTTTGCTAGAAGAGCTTTCTTAACTACATTTATCAATTAAGTTGTGGTTTATTCTAATAACTTTTACTATGTAATAAAAGACCTCCAGGATATTATTCCTGGAGGTTCTAACTAACTGCTGGAAAATTAAAGTTTAGTTAGTAGAATTACATAAACAGAACATAAACTTATTGAAGTAAAGGCAAACCACCAATACATAAATGGGGGTTGGTTTTCTAAAATCTCAACAAGTTTACTTTTTTTGCCTGTTAATTCTTTGCCTACATTGTCTGCCCAAATTTCTTTCATATTTCCGGCTCCCCTTATTTACTCTCATTAAAATTGATAACTCATAAACCCATTTCTTATATAGTAATTTTGAAATATTTTTCTCATAGCGGCATCGGCCAAATGGTTTAGACTATCACTATTTGGAACATTTCTTTATATTTAAGAAAGAAAAAATACTTACTATGTCATGCCGGACTTGTTCCGGCATCTATCAAATGTTCGCTTTAAGCTTATAAATAGGTTAGATCCCGGGTCAAGCCCGGGATGACATTTCTACTATTTTATAATTTTGTGTAAAAATTTTTTCTTGCTTACTTATTTATAACTGTTACTTAGCGTAGTTAAAGCTTTTTACATTGTTATCAACAAATTTCTGTGCTGCTTCAATTTCTGTTTGTATTGCACTTAGTTGTGTTTTATATCTTTCTATAGTTGCATCCAGTTTTTTCTCAACTAAATGAAGTCTTTCTCTACGTTGTTCTAAAAGTTTCATTTCAGGAGCACTAGGGTCTAAATCACTGCCAACATCAACTAAGTCATTTATGCTGCCTGATAAATGCATCTTAGTTTGGGAAATAAGCTGGATTCTATATTCAAGATCGCTCTTGAACATTGTCAGATAAATTAATCTAAGTTGGCTTGAGGCTAGCCCCATTGTTATTCTCCCCGTGATTTTGTTATTTTACACATTGCTATCTTAACTGATTAAGAATGTCTCCTGAAATATGTTCCATTGGTGTATTTTGGTCTATTATTCTTTCCATTTGATTAAGTCTGTATCTTAAATGATTTACTCTATATTTGGCAATTCTTAGTTTTTGATTTGCGGTAAGCATATTTTTAACAGAATTTACAAAGTTTGTATAAGCAGTCTCAAAAATCCGTGCCCTTACTAGATAGTAATAAAATATTCTGAAAAACGAGAAGAAATTATCTGCAAATTCCGGGATATTATTTGCCGTATTTGTTGAGTTTGCCATATTGCAGTTTTTCTCCTTGGCTTTGACGACAACAGTTTTTTGAGTATTTTATCATGTTCTAGTTTTTAAGGCACTAGTTACCTATATATATAAAAACAACGAATTGCTATAAATTAACTTTAATTCATTTTTTGTTAACATTTATTAATAAATAAAGGAATTTTTACGTTTGCTCGTAAATTCGATGGTTGATTTTAGGAGATACAAGTTTTATGAGGATTTAGCGGACTAAATTTATTGTTTTTGCAGTGTTTCTGGAATTTAAGTCAATCAATGATTTGGCTTTTTCTAACCGGGTCTTATTTTCTTGTATGCTTTTAAAAATTTTTTTATGTTTTTGAGGAAATTCAGTAGAGTTATTTAAGATTTTTTTTAGCTGAATAAATATAAAGATAATAGGATTATTTTCAAAAATTAAACTCTGAAGAGATCTTATAAATAATCTGGGATTGGATCTCATTATTACTCCTAAAGCTTATAGTAGGCTTTGTAATGCTTTAGAATCACCTTCTACGGATTCTTTCAACATTTTTCTAACGATATCACCTTGTGTGTCAAGTTGTTTTACTACAGTTTCTATGTTTTTAACTCTCATAGAGAGTATAGTATCGGCGTTATTTAATACTTTGCCAGTAACATGTTGATATGCATTAAGTACGGATCCGGCGTAGCCTGTAGCAAGGTTGCCTGTTAAGCCTGCAAGTAGTCCGAACGGCCCAAAATATGGCCCTAATGAAGATGCAATTCCTCCTATTCCGGCTATTAAGCCTGCTGCAGGTAGAAGCATCGACCCACTTTGCGAAGCTCCTGCTAAACCTGATACTCCTCCGGCCATGGTAGATGCAGCGCCGCCAGTCGGGACACCACCAATAGAAAAATCGTTATCAAGAGAAGAAAAAGTATTACCCATGCCCATTAAGAGAGGTAAAGCCATTGACCCTACAGCATACGGTAATGCTGACGCACCACCGGTAGGTAATCCGGGATAATTGCCAAGTGATCCCATTCCAAAGGCTGATAATCCTCCAGCTGTTATAGAATTTCCACCGCTAATTGGAGATGAATAAGAAGTTCCGGGTATATTCATTGAATTACCGCCAAGTACCGGCATGAAGGAAGCAGGTGCAAATAGCCTTGCCATTTCCAGCATAAAATTAGCCGTGGGGCCAAAGCCTGAACCATTTAATGAGGGCCCACTAACTGATAAATCTCTTAATTTATCCCAGGTTTCATATAATTCTGCTTTTGCATCACCGCCAGCTTTACCATATTTATTAGCAATTACCAGCAAATGGTCATTTTTATAACTCATATCCTCTACCTTCCCTTGGGAATAATAACTCTCTCCGCTTAACTATTTGTGTTTGTTACGCGAATGTTTTGAATGTCATTTCAATATTCTTATCTATGACTTTCTTAACTGAATCAATTTCGGTTTGAACTTCTTTTTGCTGTGTTTCAAGGTTTTTAAGATTAATTTCAAGAACACGGTCTTGGGAATGATAGCCTTCTGTAAGCGCATTTATTCTTGATACTTCAGCTTCATATGCCAATTGATCAGATTCATATAGGTCTGCTAAACCATTATTATTTGCGTCTGGATGAGTAGCATCAATTGGATAAGGGCTTGGAACTTTTAGTTTTAAATATTCTTCAAATAAAGTTTCTGTTTCGCGAGCTAACCTCATTCTATCCTGGTTAACTTGTTGCGCATTAAATTCTAAGTCACTTTTTCTTGCTGTTAGTGATAAAAACCTTGCCTGGCTTGCAGCTAAACCCATACTTATTCACTCCCATGAATGATCCTTAATCTTCTTAATTTTTATATCGGCAGAAAGCACAGATTTCTTTAACTGTTTTTTGTAAAACCTTAAAGAATTAAATAAATATTAATATTTCTTAATATTCTGAAAATACATAAAATTTCCCTTCCGACCCTGCTAATAAATTTTCTTGAATAATAAACTTCCAGGAGGATTAGCATACAGAATAAAGAATAATGTTTTTTAGTGGGATTTCTATTTAATTTGTTTAAGTTTAACTTTTGTAACACAATTTAGAATCTAAAATAAATTTTTTGGGTTTTATGAAATTTATTCCGGTAATTTTGATGAGAGTAAAATAAGGGAAAGGTGTTACCGCTGCATTGTTATCTGTTAGCAATATAAAACTGTATTTAATTAGTATTATTAGTAATATTAATTCTAAAGAAGTTTAAATTAATCTGCATGGGTGGAAAATTCAGAAATTACAAGAAAAAAGCATTAATTTTTCTATAGAATTCTAATGTTAATCAAAAAATTTTTATAGACTAAAAAAAAAGTTTGTTATAATATCTTTTTGCAAAGAGAAATAGAGTATAATATTACTGGACAATAAGGGAGATGCCCTGGTGGCGGAATCGGTAGACGCGTCGGACTTAAAATCCGATTTGGTTCACCCCAAGTGCCAGTTCAAGTCTGGCTCAGGGCATTTTTTTAAAAGACTGTTTAAACAGTCTTTTTTATTTTGTTCATGTTATGTGTATTTTCAAAACAGTATTTCTTGTAATAATTACTATCTAAGCCTATTTTCTAAATTTCTTTGTCTGATCAAAAAAAGGGTAATGGAAAACAAGTGTCTGAAATAATCGAGGGAGTCATTGCGAACAAAATGGATATTTTGTGTGATGAAGCAATCTCTATTCATATAACGTTATTTGCTTTGTGATCACTTCGCAATTAAGATAAATAATAATCTTCCATATTTAATGGCTCGTGATGATTCATTACTTGAACATTACCAAAAATAGATGATGCTACTTTTTAGAGTTATCCTTGGATTTCCTTAAAACTTTATATGCAATAATTGGATCAATCCAGACTGCACCTCTATGAACTGTCTGAATTATCATAGTTAAGTGCTCAAATTTAATATCTTTTCTGGCATAAGAAACAGCTCCGGCGTTTAAAGCATCCATAGCCTCATCTTCATTACTGTGAGATGTAAGTACAATTATCTTGATGTTTGGATTTGCAGCCAATATTTTCTCTGTAGCTTCTATACCACTTATTTCAGGTAATCCTAAATCCATTAATATCATATCTGGATTAAGTTCCTTAGCGAGTTTAACTGCTTGTTCTCCATTTTCTGCTTCCCCTATCACATCAATATTTGGATTTTCTTGAAGAGAAACGCTTAAAGTCGTTCTAAATAGTTTATCGTCTTCTACTATTAATAATCTTATTTTTTCTTCTATAAATCTTCCGTACATCTATTTTCTCCAATTAATGTCTTATAGTAGGTAGAGTAAAGTAAAAGGTTGTACCTTCACCTAATTTTGTATAAAACCATATTTTCCCTTGATGAGCGTCTATTATTTGTTTTGAAAGGTATAATCCAAGGCCTGTACCTATTTTTCTCTTAGTAGTTGGATATCTTTGGAAAATTTTTGATCTTTCTGACTCTGGTATTCCTTGCCCATTGTCACTTACTGCAATTTGAATTTCATTATCTGTTTTATGAGCTGATATAGTGATCGCAGTTCCTTTTCTAGTATGTTTTATTGCGTTACTAATTAGATTAGTAATTACTCTATTGATTTCATCTCTATCTATCATGATTTCAGGCAAATTTTCCTGTATATTTGTTGTAATCTCTGATTGTTGGTCTTTAGCAAGGGGTATCATTGATCTGACAGCATGAGAAATAATATCTTGAATATTGTTAGGTTGTAAGTTTAAAGTGAATTTTCCAGACTCGTAATGATAAATACTTAGTAAATTGTTTACTATTCGGAGTAATTCTTCATTAATTCTATAAATGTCTTCAAGGTAATCAGAAAAGTTTTCTAATGATAAACCAAGTTTTTTGGATAATATTGCCTCAAGGGCTTTTTGTTCTGCACTAATAGGGCTTCTTAAATCATGTGTAAGTGTAGCGATGAATGTGTTTCTTGTATCTTCAGATTCTTTTCTCTCTATAAGCTCAAAGTAAACCAGGGATGTCGTATCAATAGCTAATTTAAATGCATCTATTTCATTTGACGCCCATAATTTTGGATGTATTGAGCATAGCATTGTAGTTGCAGTAATTAATTCCCGTTTTTCAGCTGGTAATCTTTTTGCTAATGGATATATTACAAAAGATTCAATGTTTTTGCTTTTCAGATATTCTTTTAATTCTGGATTACTTATTTCTTTATCTATATCATTAATAACTATTGCCTCGCCATATGTTTTTGGTTCAAGCTCTTCTGTAAATTTAGCAAGTAAAATAGGTTGGTTAAGTATGGGTTCTAGTTCCTTATTTACTAAAACTTCATTATGTACTGTTAAATTGCGGTTTTTATCATAATGTAAATGTAATACTCTCGATACATCAAAGAGTTTAGCAAGTTTTTCTAGCAGGTAATTATAAATTTGATCGTGTTTTTCTTGTTTCCTGGATTCAAAAAGTATATCTCTTATAATTCTTTCACTATTAAGTGATTTATTTAGTTTGTCAGTTAGCTGGAACATATTTATTCCTATTGCTATTTGTTGAGCTATCAGTGCTAATAGGTCACTACTACTAGGACTTATTGCATTATCTTTCTCTGTGTTAGTAAGAAATATAGCAGCAAGGGGTGTGTCTTTATAGGTAATTGGAGCTATAACTATAGATTTAACATTAATTTCTTTCCAATTATCTCTTACTGCTTCAGGCAATTTGGGGTCATTAAGATTATTTATTACTAAAATTTCTCCTTTTTCAAAAAGTTCTTGTATTAAGAATTGATCAAGTTCAGGTGAAATTTTAGTTGCACTTTTAACAGGTGGGATATTTTCGCTTTTTCTATATTGACTTGCAATATCAGTGAATGCTTTTAGTATTGGATCATATAATCTTAAAGTTACTCTATCTATATCAAATAAATTCCCTACCTCTGTTGAAATACTATTAAGGGCTTCTATTAAGCTTTCACTTGTTAAAATTTCATTAATAATTGTTCGTAATAAATTTTCTCTGTCAGCCAGATTCTTTGTATCTGAGTATAGTTCAGCTTGTCTTACTGCAATATAAACTTGCTTAGCAATAATATGCATAAGATCGACTTCTTCATCCGTCCAATGTCTAAAATAACTGTTTTGATAAATTGCCATTATTCCTAATTTCTTATCCCCTCTTCTAATGGGGATGTTAAGAATAGATTTTGTACCTATTTTATGATGAAAATCTCTGTAAAAATCGGGTACTTCTTCATCTTCTATATTATCTATTCTTACATCTTGTCCTTTTTCGACAATTTTCTCTCCTAGATATTTATTTAACTCAAATGGAATATCTACTTGATAATGCTTAATAATAGCGGGATTTGAGGTAACCTCAACAATTCTTGACAATTTTGAATAGTCTCCAGGTGCGATAAACTCGCCTATTGCTACTCTATCAACTTTAAATAAATCTAGTATTTCATTACAAACAATATTAAAAATAGCTTCTGAATCAAGGGTTCCGCCTATTGCTTCTATGATTCTTCTTATTAAATCAGACTTTTCTGCTTGTTTTTTAGTAATAGAGTATAATTCAGCCTGATTAATGGCAATATAAATTTGGTCGGCTATAGTTTCAAGCAGGTTTATCTCGTCTTCTGTCCAGTGTTTAAGTCTAATAGTAGATAAGCCAAGTGTGCCCCATTTATTAGGTTCTCTCATGATAGGCACATTTATAATAGAGTTTATTCCCATTGTAAGATAATTAGTTTTAAAATAATCAGGTGTGTCTGATTGAGATATGTTATCAATAGCGAGGGTTGTTCCTTTATTTAATACGTTTTCACCCCAATATGCTCCGGCTCTTGGATCAAAGTTTTCAGAAAAACCTTTTACTTTCGGATTTGCCAGATATTCTCTTCTAACTATATATTCCTGATAATTTTGATTATTTGGATATTCAACTATTACTGCTCTATCAGCATCAAATAAACGGGCCACTTCTTCACAAATAATTGTTAATACTTCATTAATATCAAGACTTTCTCTTATAGTTTCAGTTATTCGTCTTAATAGGCCTTCTCTTTCGATGTAATAATTTAAGTTTTGGGTCATTGTATTAAAAGATCCGCTTAATTCGCCAATCTCATCTTTTGAGTGGACTTCAGCCGGCTCAATATTAATATTACCCCTAGTAACTTTCTCCATTTTATCCTTCAATGCATTAGCTGGATTTGATATAAACCCCGATATAATTAATCCTAAAGGTATTGACAAGGCTAACGCAAAAAGAATAGCTAATGGGATAAGTATAATTGCAAGTATAGCAATCGAACGATATTGTCTATATGCTTTGGCTGCTTCATTTTCGTTGTATGCAGCAAGATTTTCAATACGCTGGTTAAAGTCATTAAGTAGTATTATATATTGTTGATAAGAGTTGTATGCTTGCTCTCTTTGTCCTGCAATAGCTAATTGGATTATTGTATTACGGGCATTTGCAATTTGTGAAATCTCGCTTCTCATTATCTGTATGTTTTCTATTTCGTATGGGTCTCGACGAACTGCTGTATATTTTTGAAATAAATTTTGCCACTCAGCTGCTCTTCTATTTATGTCTGCTAGATATTCCTGTCTAAGGTTTGGATTTGGAGTAAATATCAGTTTATACAAGTCAGCTTCTATGACTTGTGTGTTTGCACGAATGGTATTGAGATATTCAACAGACAATAATCTGTTTTCATACATGTCATTTATTACTGTAATAGACCTTATTGTAAAGAATAGGCCGACTAATCCTACAAAAATCATAAAAATAGAGGTAACCGCTATAAGAAATAGTTCTTTTTGCGCTATTTTTAGGTTTTTTAGCCAATCTAAAAATAGATTCATTCCTGATTCCTTATATGGCTGATCAGGGTATAATAATTATCATTAGTTGAAAATTCATAGGTAATATAGACATAATTATGGGATAAATTCTGAATTCGCCTTATACTTAGCGAAAGTTAATGCTTAGATAGTATGTTCTTTTTATTAATTTAGAAATTCGGGCTAACTAAGTTATTTTATTAAGGTTATTTGTATTATTTTTGGTTGGTGATTTTACTGAGTTTCCTAGTACTAAGATTCTTTATTCGAAATTTATGTAATTTTATTCTCTATAATATTCATAATAAATGTTTGAGTTTTATTTCTATTTTCTTTAATATATAGTAAGGTTTTCTCAAACTTTATGCAGTTTAATAAATAACAAAGTAATATACTTATATTTAAATTAGGAATTGGAGAAAGTATTATGCCATCTGATGCAACATTTGAAAACTCAAGTGTAGAAGTGCAGGTGCAAGCCGTAGATCAGCAAGTGGCAACACCTACATTTACTTTGCCAAGATTAAATGTTTGGCAACTATTAAACTTATGTATCGGTTTTATCGGTATACAGTTTGCATGGTCTATGCAGATTGGCTTATCTGCAAGAGTTACTGAGCCATTAGGTGCAACTCCTTTGATATTTGGCTTAATATGGCTAGCAGGTCCAATTACGGGGATACTTGTACAACCTGTAATTGGTGTTGTAAGTGATAACATTTGGACAAAAATTGGAAGAAGACGTCCTTTTTTATTAGTTGGAGCTGTTTTAGGCAGCCTAGGATTAATTGCATTTCCAAAATCAGCTTTTATTGCTGAAAATTTTGGAATACTATCAGCAATAGTTGTTGCTGCTGCATTTTTATGGATTATTGATGCTTGTGTAAACATAAGTCAAGGACCATATAGGGCTTTAATTCCAGATGTTGCCCCACCTGAACAGCATGCTTTAGCTAATTCATTCTTGAGTTTTGCTATTGGTGCAGGTGCTGTTATTGCATTTGGAACTGCTCCTTTTATTAATTGGGCTTTTGGCTATCAAATGTCTATTTTTCAGCAATTTGTTATGGGTGCCATTGCATTTACTGTTGCTATGATCTGGACAACTGCTACAACTCCAGAAAAAAATAAACCTGTAAAAACAGCTGATAATACCGAGAGTGCTTTTGAGCCTGTAAGAAATTTTGCAATTAGTGCAGTAATCTCTTTGATAGTAACAAGCTTAATTTATGTATTTGGTAATTTTGATCTTTCAAATAAAGATTCTATTGCGCAATTACTATCCTGGTTTGTTTTAATCTTAAGTATTCCAATGCTTACAGTAGCATTAATCAGTTTTCCATCAAAAGAAGCTTATAAATTATGCGCAATGCAGTTCTTTACCTGGCTTGGCATTATGTCTATGTTTATTTATTTCAATAATTATGTAGTTCACAATGTTTATATGATTCCAGACTTATCCGTTGCAACTGAAGCTATTAAAGCACAATTTGCGGATAAAATATTAGCAGCTACCAACGTTTCTCAAACAGCATTTGCTATATTTAATGCTGTTTGTCTGGTTATATCAATTCCACTTGGAATTATTTGTGGCAAATTAGGAAAAAGAATAGTACATGCTCTTGCGCTTATGGCAATGGCAGCTGCTTTCTTCGGTTTAGCATTTGTTGCTAAGTCTGCAGGCAGTGTCCTCATATTTATGGGTGTAGCTGGTATAGGTTGGGCTTCAGTCCTAGCTTTACCTTTTGCACTTTTAACAGAACATATCAAGCCTGGAACAGAAGGTTCTGCTATGGGGAAATTCAACTTATTTATAGCCGGACCTCAAATCCTCTCTTCTGTTGCGGTGGGTTATCTGATTACCAGAAGTCCATTACAAGTAGCTGATGGTGTGACTCACCATTGGGAATACGCATTTATTGTGAGTGGATTATCAGTCTTACTTGCTGCTTTAATTACATTAACAGTTAAAGAGAAATGTAAGGCGCTCGATGTAACTTCCTGTTCAAAATCCGGTCATTAATTATAATTAAATATTAAGAAGCCTGACTTTAAAAGTCAGGCTTCTTAATTATTTAGATTAGAATGATAATTAAATTAATTTTCTGAATCTTTTTGTGCTTTTTTATGTTTGTAAGCATCAATAATACCATTAATATATAAAGCTGTTGCAGCTACAAATGTTCCGCCAATGCCAGCGCCTTTTGCCTGTGCACTTAATTTGGCAGTATCCATACACCATTTACCAAGTGTACAAATAACACCCATTCCAACAAAACGAGCTACACCTTCTTTAACTTCACCGTTAATAAGTTGTCCTGCACCAGGCATAAGAAATGCTGAAGCTAAAGCTGCACTTTTATTACCACCTTTTTCGGCATCTTTACCTTTAAATTGCACTTGTTTTGGCTGTGTTGTTTGAATACTTCTTACAGGGCTAATAGTGTCCATTCTTCTTTCTTCCTTTCCCATTTAAACTAACTATTATAATTAAAACATTAGTGTACAAAAAATTGCTAATTTAAATAAGATTTTTTAGAAAAATAATTTTACCTCTAAGAAGCTGTTTTGTTAAAAAAAGAAAAATATGTCAACTTGTAATTGTAAGCAATTATGAGGAAGAGACGTGTATCCGA
>MFRQ01000046.1 GCA_001784615.1 Candidatus Melainabacteria bacterium RIFOXYA2_FULL_32_9 | reverse complement strand
TGGATTGCCACGTCGGGCTTTCAGCCCTCCTCGCAATGACAATATCACTTTATGCGTAAGTATTTTTTGTTACCTCCTTACTATAGATTTATTCATGAGATTCTTCACTGCGTTCAGAATGACAATGCAGACTTTACACTATAACTTGAATCATATTAGTTTATACAAAGCATGCAGACAGCTTACTAATAAAGGAGATCCGCCGTATCTGCCTTTCATTATAATACCCTCTACTCCGGTTTTATTCATAAAATCAAGGGTGTACTCCTTGCTTTCTACAACATTTACAAAGCCTACCGGCATAGCAAGAAATATAACATTGGCTAAATCTCGCTCATTTTTTATCAGATATTCTATTGCAGCATATAAAAATGTTGGGGCATTTCCACAGGCTAGAATTACAGGAGTATCTTTTAGCTCTGCTAGAGCCTTCTTAACTGCTGCAACTGTTCTTGTAGTCCCGTCCTGTTCAGCAAGATATTTAACTTCCGGTTCTGCAACGTAGCATAATACACGATTTTGGAATTTTTCGGTATAAACCTTACTTAACCCTGATTTAATCATATTTGTATCGGTAATTATAGCCGCACCGTTACTTAAAAAATGTTTGACAGCATCAGTAGCACCTTTTGAGAAATAAATATTATTAGTAACTTGATCAAAGCAAGTAGTAGTATGGATCATTCTCTGTGCAACTTTTTGTTGATCAAGCGTAAATTCCTGAAACCTTGGATGTTCCTTAACTTCAGACATTATAGTTTTCATAGAGAGATTCTCAATTTCCTCAGGATCTTTTATTTCCGGCTGTTTTATTTCAAAATCAATCATTATATATCTCCTCTTAAACTCTCGGGGGTAGAACACTGGGAGTCAAATACTCTAATACCAAATCCGGCTGATTAAAGAACAGTGAATGCAAATAAGTGCCTAGAACATTCTTATTCTCATTAGTCCAGGCCCCTGCTGTTGCCTTTTTATCTCTTTCTTTAAATAATCCCCATTTTATACCTGAGAGATCTTCATTCACAGGTACAGGACGTGAATAATGGAAGGCATGCCCTTTATATATATTCAGATTATTCTTGTCTACTGCTTTATAATAACCTAATCTATGTCTAATTTTTTGGATTTCGAAGTTTAACGGCAGAATTCCAGCTCCTTCTATCCACTTGTCATCTGTTGTTTGAATTTTCTCACCAAGAAACATTAGACCAGCGCATTCTGCATAGATTTTTTTGTCAGGATTACTTGCAAACTTTTGAAGACTTTGTTTAAAGCGTGTAGCCTTATGCACAATTGGTGCTACTTCAGGAGTTTCTACGTATCCACCTGGAATATATACAATGTCAGTACCAGAAGGGATTTCTTCATCATTTAAAGCTGAAATTCTATGCACTTTTCCAAATACTTTTTCAAAGAAATGCAGATTCTGTGGATAAATAAAAGAAAATGCTTCATCATTAACTACTGTAAGAGTTAAATTTCCGCAAGTTTGCTTTATTTCATCAACTTCATGGAGCCAATAATCAGCTCTAACTTCTATTTCATTCTTATACTCCATAAACTTTAATAGTTCAGGAATATCAATGTTTTTCATTACAGATTCAGAAAGCTCACTAAGTTTCTCGTTATTAAGCTCCGTTAAATCCAGCCCAAGATGACGAGATGAAATAGTATCAAGGCTTTTTTGAATCCATCCCAGAATATTTAACTGTGGGAGCTCCTTTTTGATCTGATTTTTTATAGTTTGAAAATGTTTTTCAGAAGACAGTTTATTCAGAATAACACCTTGAATAGTATTATTAGGCTTATATTCCATCATTCCTTTTAAAGTGGGAACTATGGTAGCATAAGATCCTTCAGCAGAAACAACCAGTATAGTTGGCACGTTTACAGCCTTAGTAACTTCGTAAGTAGAAGTACCATAATCTATCCCGTCATAAAAACCCATAACACCTTCTATAACAAGGTTTTCTACGCCTTTTGCATAATATAAAAAGGTACTCTTGACTTCATCTTCAGTCATCATATACAGATCAAGGTTTATAGAATCTACGCCTGTAATTTTTTCGTGAAATCTGGGGTCTATATAATCAGGTCCGACTTTATAAGGTCTCACTGAACCTATATTAGTTTTCAACCAGTGTAAAAGAGCCATGGTAAACATGGTTTTCCCTTGTCCTGATGATAAAGCTGATATTGCTACAGCTTTCATATTTATTTCTCCTTATCTTTCATAGATGGAGCAGCTTGTGAAGCAAAATTTATTATTACTGTCAGGTAATTCTCAATAATTCCGGGTGTACCTTTATTATAAGATTCATTTTCTAAACCAAGATTTTCAAAGTAATATAAATCATTACCTTCTAAATTACTTACATCATCACCTTTATGAAGCCTCATATAAACCTTTGTAGACTGTATTTCTTCAGTATGCATAGGAACAATCTCTAATTGAGAATTACCTAAGCATAAAGGTTTTTTAACCAGTGAAGATGCGTAGGAAATTGAACTTATACCTGGTATCACTTCAGTGTTTTGAGAAATATTTGGATATTGTCCATCAATTATACCAAGGAGATAATAAGCAGAACTAAATAAACCAGCATCTCCAAGGGTTACAAATCCAACCTTAGCATTAGAATTACAAGCATTTACAATCTGGCTTACCTGATCTTTCCAACTATCAGGATCATAAATCATTGGAGTATAAATAGGAGCAAATTTTTCTTCCCAGCTTTTAATGAAATTAAAAGATTCAGCTGAGCCTTTAAACCACTTTTCATGAGTATTATATATATTTTTTAGGATTTGATACGCTACAGACCCCTTCCACTCTAGATTAGAAGATCTAACAGGTACAAAAATAACATCACAATCCTCTAAAACCTTAAGCGCCTGAATTGTAATTAACTCAGGATTTCCAGGTCCTAATGAAATTATATAAAATTTAGCCGTCATTGCTTCTCCTTATTACAACATCTGCAAATTAACCAACTTATACCGGTCATGATTTCACCGATAAAATATTCTCTTGTTTTTTGTAACTTTAGAAGTGAAAAATCACCATTACTCAGGAAATCTTTTGGAATTTCTACTCTGTCAAAATTTTCTGACAATTCATCCTTAATTTCCTGAATATCATTTTTGCTGTGAATTCCTGCCACAAGAAGTAATGGAACAACCAGAATGTCGTTAGTTTTACCATTTACTTGATCTAGTTTCTCTACTTCTTTTAGTAAAAATTCTTTTTTATAAGGATATGATCCTTCAATAGTATAAAAAAAGTTTCTATGATTTAGCATTTGAAGGTAATCTCTTACATAAGTAAAAGCCTGACTGCCTGGAGAGCTGAGATTTGGTGCTCCATGAGCTATATAAACAATGTTTGATACATTATATTTAGCACGCAATTCACTATTCAGATAATCTAAAAATTCATTTGTCTTCTTAGACCTTGAAAAAAGCGGGACTGTTATCTCGTATCTGTCTGATATATTTTTAAAAGCATCCACAATACGCTCTAAATACCTATGCTCTTCAGTTGGAAACACATTAATTGAGCTTACAATTACCTTTCTATGCCCTAACCTGTCAAGATTTGCTAGCTGTTCTGCCAGAGTATAGCATTTTTGCCCTCTTTTCTCTAGCTTTTTTAAAACTGTTCTTGATGATATAGCAATCCTAACTCCTATTTCATCAGGTATTGCTTGCTCCACTTCTTGCTTTAGCTGTAAATACTGCTCCATTGCTGAATCATCTGATGATCCAAAAACTGAGAGTACAACCGCTAAATCTTTATCATAATGCCTTAATCTTTTCATTAGATTATATTTCTCCTGAATAATTTCCTAAATTATAAATACTTTAAGTGCTAAGAATGAAACTAGAACTAGCAATACTATTAAATCTAGTCTCATATGAACATCTAAAAAGTTCTTAGCAGCTTGTTCGTAATTATCAGTTTTTTCCTGTCCAACTTCAGCTTTATTGACTAAATCATTACCATAATACACAGGCCCACCCAATTTAACACCAAGATTGTACGCTGCTGCAACAACAGGATATCCTGCATTGGGGCTTGAACTATACAATTTTGCCTCTACAGTTAATTTCTTCCAGGATATTCTTTCATTACTTAATATCCATATTATAAATGCAGTTACTCTTGATGGAATATAATTCATTACATCATCAACCATAGCTGAAACTTTGCCGAAATTCTCATATCTTGTATTTTTGTACCCAATCATTGAATCAAGAGTAGAGATGGTTTTATAGACCATAAGTCCTGGAAATCCAAACATAATTAAATAAATTAATGGAGCCACAACTCCATCTGATAAGTTTTCAGCATGAGACTCAATTAATGAACTATAAACCTTTTTATCATCCAATAATTTTGTATTTCTAGTTACAATAATAGCTAAATTTTCTCTTCTTTCTTCATCATTAGCCGCAAATAATACTTTTTTTACATATTTTTTTAATGTTTTACTTGCTAATCCTGTAGATGCAAATATTCCTAATATTATAACAGCTGGTATCAAAGGCAGAACTAAAACAAGAGTTTGCACAAAAGCTGTAATTGTAGCAACTAAAGCAATAAGTAGTACAGCTAAAATGAATCCTCTAATTACTGAATCTTTATAAGCTACCTTTTCAAACCATTTAATAAAATCACCTAGATACTGCACAGGATGCTTTCCAGGCAATTCTCCAATAATAAGGTCAATTATTACCGCTATTATAACTATTAAAATCCAGCTATCGCCCCAGATCATTATCCTAGCATCCTTTCCCAATTAATTATCTCTTCTATTCGTAAAGATACTTTATCTTGAACAGCTTTTTTCCAGGAACTAAAGCTCCATTCTTGCAAAGTCTTTCCTGTATTATGTGTTAACCACCAGTTTCTAAAATTATCATTATGGAAAATTTCGTGAACCATTGAGCCTTTTATCTTAGGTGAATCAAAAAATACAGGATGACTGTCTGATATGCCTGTATGCATTTCAAAACCGTGAGCTATTATTCCATCATATAAGGAATAGTCTTGCCTTTTTAAGACTTTTTCTTGTTTGAATTCGATAGTACCCGGGATAAAACCTAACCCTGCTTCGCTTTCAGGATCACCAACTCCACTTTCAGAGCCAAGCGGATCATTAATTTGTTTATGCAGCATTTGATATCCGCCACATATTCCATAAACTTCCGCTTTAGTATTTTTTAAATCTTCAGCGATACCTGTTTTTTTCAGCCATCTCAAATCATCCAGCACTGCTCTTGATCCTGGTAATATGACTTTATCAAATATATCAAGATTTGTTCTCTGAGTTATAAAAGATACCTGTACATTAGGATCATGTACTAATGGTTCTATATCATTAATATTACTTGCCCTTGGATATTTTATGACACCAACTTGAACGAGGTCTCGATTCTTATCATCATAACTTTGCATTATAGCGAGTGAATCTTCACTATCTAAACCATAGTTAATATTAGGAATAACTCCTAAGACAGGAATACCCCATTTCTCAATTATTTCTCTACCTTCATCAAAGAGAGTAACATCACCTCTAAAGTTGTTTATAATTACCCCTTTAAACCTTGATTTAATGTCATCAGACATCAATTGATAAGAACCTAAAATTGACGCAAATACACCACCATCTTCTATATTAGTAATCAAGACAGTATTGACATCTTCTTTTTCCATCATGTGCTGATTAGCAAGATCTCTGTTTTTTAGGTTTAACTCAAAACCAGATCCTGCACCTTCAATAACTAGCATATCAAAAACCTGTTTTAATTTTTCATAAGCAGCATCTACTTCAGGCTTTAGGGTATCAATTTCCTGATAATAAGTGCGAGCAGAAGTAATCTTCTTCGGCACTCCTCTTACAATAACCTGCGAACGACCTTCTCCTAGTGGTTTTAATAACACCGGATTCATATCTGCTTTTGGTTCAACATTCATTAAATGCGCTTGAGAAGCTTGAGCTATTGATATTTCCTTGTTATATTCACAGACAATTGCATAATTAGACATATTTTGAGCTTTAAATGGACAAGTTTTTATTCCAAATTTTTCTTTAAGAATTTTTCCTGCAAAACCAGTTATAAAAGTTTTACCAGCGTTAGAAGTGGTTCCTATAAATAACAAATTTTTATGAATACTCATCCTATATCCTTTATTGCTTTTAATAATGGTATATTCTCTTGCGGTAACCTTAATCCGACTCTAAATGAATTTTTAGAGCAGCCAAAAAAGTCTGCTGTGGGTCTTATATAGACATTATATTCTTTCAAAAAGAACTTCCTGAAGTCCTCTATATTGTTTTCTATTAGAAATTTCTCACTTATCTCTAAAGTTCTATAACTTGTTACAGATTCAGGGAAATATAATACATTTTTCGACCCTTTTAAAATCTTATCAATCTCGCTATTAATCTCATTAACCCACTCTAAAGTTGCTTTTCTTATCTTATTGTAATGAATTAACATGGTTTTGTAAAACCAATTATCATAAGCAGAAATATTCCAGGGAGGTAAGAGTACACTTAAAAAGCTTTTTAATAAGGGATTACTGCTAATAACAAGTCCTAATCTTGCACCAGCTGAGCCGTAGAACTTAGTAAGTGATTTTATAATATAGAGATTAGGATGAATAATGTCAGCGACTGAAGGTTTTTCTGTAAAATCTATGAAACTTTCATCAATTACAACAATTGAACCTTGGCTTAGCAGCTTTTCAACGTGATGCCTGAGATCAAAATAAAACCCGAATGGAGTATTAGGGTTTACAATTACAATTATTTTATCTTTTAAACTACTCAATTTGGAGTTAAAATCTTCAAAACTTAATTTAACACTGTCAAATCCATTTAAATCAGTATATTTGTTATACTCAGAATAAGTAGAACCAACTAAAACTACTTGTTTATCCTTGTAATCCTGTAGTAAAAACATATGAAACAAACTTGAAATTGCCTCATTTGCCCCGTGCGTCAATAAAAAACTTTCAGGGGATAAATTATATGTTTCCCCTATTAACTCTGTTAACTCAGTATAATTCGCATCAGGATATTCTATGCTTTCCTGATGAAGATATATTAAATGTTCTGGATAAAACTCAGTAGCCTTCCAGTTGATCGAAGTGGAATAATCCGTAGCCAATTTCCAATTAATACCTTCTTTTAAAGCAGCCTGACGATACCCGCCACCATGCTTATACTTAGAAAACATAATTAGCCTCCTGGTTAGAGGTAAACAATGTATTACTTATTATCAGGCTAATTATAACCATATGCAAATTCCTGTTTCTGGCTTAAGAAGACAACTGCTTGATTACTTCCTGAGCATTCCTCAATCTTAATTTCAAAGAGTCCGTTTCAAGATTATTATTTTCTCTAATTAGATTATATTCTTGATACAAGCTCATAATGTATGTATTTATTGCCTTTAAATCAACATTAGATAAACTGCCAAAATATTTCGTCAAAAATAATTTATATTCTTCAGGATAGTCATTAAAAGCCCCAAGTAAAGCTGAAGCTATATCAGGATATACGGTTTCTCTTTTTTTAGATAATCCCCAATCAATAAAATACAATATATTTGAGTTATTACAGACCAGAAAATTATCTAAAAATAAGTCTTCATGGGTAATATATAAGCCATAAACCTTATATGAATTAGAGTGTAAATTTTTCAGATATGACACCAAATTTTCAACTAAATAATCTCTCTCATCAGGAGTATCCATCTTTGGGCTTTCAGCTTCTTTAATCCAATCCATTGAAATAGTATAAACTGATTCCTTCTCTGGATTAAGATCCATAATTCCCTGTTTAGCCAGAAAATCCAACGCAAAATACTCATTATCTACATAAGAAGAATCTTCGTAAGTTTTAATAACTCTAATTTTCTCCTTATGTAATTTGACCTGAGCATGCTTACCCTGGATTAGCATCCTGGACACCTTATCCTTTAATTCTCATAGGCACACCTGAGACTACAAAAAACATCTCATCAGCGTATTCACCTACAATTTGATTTGCTCTTCCTGCTACATCTCTAAATTTTCTACCTAGAGGAGTATCAGGCACAATGCCTAAACCTACTTCATTAGATACAATGAATGAATCATATTTAACCTCTTGTAAAGCTGACATAGTTTCATGGATTCTAGTTTTTATTGCTTCTTCTTCAAGATTGCTGTCCATTAAAAGATTAGTCACAAAAAGCGTAAGACAATCGAGAATAATCACATCAACCTGAGAGTCAATTTCTTTTAACTTAGGAACAAGATTTACAGGCTCCTCAATTGTTATCCATGTGCTAGGCCTCTCTTGTTTATGCAGCCTAACTCTTTCATGCATTTCATCATCATAAGGCACACAAGTAGCAACATATGCCACTCTTTCACTTAATTTTTCTACTGTTTTAACTGTATAACTGCTTTTACCACTTCTTGTTCCACCAAGAACAAAAGTTATCTTACCCATTTTAAATTTTCCTATTTAATTAAGATTTCCAGAAATGTTTAACCGTAAACTCTATAAAATTGTTCATTAACTTTTATCAGCTAAATCTCAAAAAGCATGACTTAATGATACTATAAATCCAGATATCTTAGATACTTTAAATAAACTATTAACAATTAGTCTTTACTACAAATTTTATAATTCAATTTTATACAAAAATGCTGTAATATAGAAAAAGCAGAAACTGGATCTCATATACAATAAACGTTTAGGAATATTGACAAATGTTTAAAATAAAGTCTTACTTCTTAATTAGCTTAGCAATTATCTTATTTTTGCCACAGCCAGTATTTGCAATGCATATAATGGAAGGGTTTTTGCCTTTAAAATGGTGTGTTTTCTGGTCTGTATTATCATTACCATTCCTTATAGCCGGACTTATCTCAATTCAAAAAATAACTAATACTAATCCAAAGCTTAAAATGCTTATTGCCCTTGCAGGGGCATTTACGTTTGTTCTTTCAGCATTAAAACTTCCTTCAGTAACAGGAAGCTCATCACACCCTACAGGAGTGGGCTTTGGATCTATCCTGTTTGGCCCTATAATCATGACTGTATTGAGCAGTATAGTATTATTATTTCAGGCATTATTACTGGCCCATGGCGGAATTACAACATTAGGAGCTAATATTTTCTCTATGGGGGTAGTAGGCCCATTTATAGCTTTTGGGATTTATAAACTTTTTAGTAAATTTAATTCTCCCAGATGGTTATGCATATTTTTAGCAGCAGCATTAGGGAACTTGACTACGTATATAACCACATCATTTCAACTAGCGCTGGCGTTTCCTTCTCCTACAGGTGGATTTGAACTTTCATTTATAAAATTCATGGGTGTCTTTGCTCTAACTCAAATTCCGCTTGCTATTAGTGAAGGCTTACTTACTGTATTAATATTCAACTTTCTCTCTACTTACAATTTAACTGAACTTATGGAACTTAACGTATTAGCTGACAAAAATCCCAACTCAAAATCGGAAGAAACCTGAAAATGAGCAAATTTAAAAATATAATTCTTATTGTACTAGTTATTATTATATCGGCGATCCCACTGGTTACCATTAAAAATGCAGAATTTGCAGGTGTTGATAGCCAAACTAAAGAAATAATCAGTTCAATAAATAATAACTACAAGCCCTGGTTTAAGCCATTATGGAAGCCTCCCAGCGGTGAAATTGAAAGTTTATTATTTGCTCTTCAAGCTGCAATTGGTGCCGGATTTATAGGTTACTTTATTGGCCTTGCTCATGGAAGGAAAAACCAACAGAAATGATTTATATAGACAAATGTGCTTATACTAATCGACTAACAAATATACATCCTCTGGAAAAACTTATGTTTGTTGCACTAACAATGATTATTTGTCTAACTTCCAGCTCAATTATTATTCCAGTGTTAATAGTATTAATGATGAGTTTTATTACCATTTTTAAAGCAGGAATACCTTACAAATTTTATCTCAAGCTTATGCTGATTCCTCTTAGCTTTTTATTTTTAGGTGTAATTTCAGTAACAATGAATATAATAGATAACCCGGATAAAGCTTTATGGAGCATTAATATGTTAGGGGTTCACTTCGGAGTAACTCATCAAAGTATAGTTTATTCTGCAAAATTATTTCTTAGATCATTTGGATCAGTTTCCTGCCTCTATTTCCTTTCTCTAACCACTCCATTAGTAGACATAATATCTGTTCTGAGAAAACTTAAATTTCCAGAGATTTTTCTTGAATTAGTCAGCCTTATATACAGGCTAATATTTATATTAGTTAGAATAGCAGGTAGAATTCATACATCACAATCTTCAAGACTGGGCTATTCAACCCTAAAAAATCAGTATAGATCTCTAGGGCACTTAATTTCCCGACTTTTTATACTTTCTTATAAAAAAGTAAATGATTTATTTGTATCACTGGAATCCAGGTGCTATACTGGACAATTAAATGTTATAGAGAAACAATACAAGTTTTCTTACCGATGTATTTCTTTTATTATTTTAATTGAAGCGTCACTTATCTTTCTGGAATTACTTTCAAGGAAAATAATCTAACTGGAGAGGATTTAATGGAATATATACTGGAAGCAAAAGATATCATATTCAATTACGCTGGAGATGTTGCGGCTCTCAAGGGAATATCGGTAAAAATAGAAAAAGGGAAAAAAACAGTATTCTTAGGAGAAAATGGAGCAGGAAAATCCACACTTTTTCTACACTTTAACGGTATTTTAAAACCTAATAAGGGAAAAATTTTATTTAAAAATCAGGAAGTTAAATACGACAAAAAATCTCTAACAGAACTACGTAAATGCGTTGGAATAGTATTTCAAGATCCAGATACACAATTATTTTCTGCAAGCGTTTCACAGGAAGTTTCTTTTGGCCCCATGAATCTTGGATTTCCAAGAGAAAAAATTGAACAGTATGTAAATTATGCTCTAGAAGCAGCAGGTATATCAGATTTACAGGATAAGCCAACTCATTTCTTAAGTTACGGTCAGAAAAAAAGAGTAACTATAGCCAGTATTATCGCCATGGAGCCTGAAGTCATTATTTTTGATGAACCAACTAATTATCTTGACCCTAAACATAAAATTCAAATAATGGATTTCCTTACAGAATTAAATAAAAATGGTGTAACAGTAATATTATCAACCCATGACGTTGATATAGCATATGCCTGGGCTGATAACATAATAGTAATAAAAGATGGAATGCTGTTAAAAGAAGGAGATCCTGAAGAAATATTTAGAGACCCTGAAGTACTTGAATGCGCTAATCTTACATCTCCAGTTATTCTAGATATTTACAATGAACTTACAAGAAATAACTATATAAATAAGCAGTCTTTTATACCTAGAACAAAAACAGAATTATTTGAACTTCTGAATGCAAACGTTAAAGCATATTAAAAAGCATACTTGTCTTTTAAGTATGCTTTTAGTTTTTTAATGTTCTATGATCAAGTAATTTCGATATCTAGTGGATTGACCGAATAATTTCGATGGGAATATTTTCTCCGTCACTGTGCCTGTTAGCTTCGCACAGGCAAGGTTCCTACGAAAACATTCCCATCTCCATAATTAATTGGTCAGAGTACTAGTGGTAAGATTTGTAAATAAGTAGGTAACAAAAAGTTTTCACGTCTTATTATTCAATTTAGTAATTCCGTTTATTATAGCTGTATCTAAGTCATTAGGATTATCA
>MFRQ01000045.1 GCA_001784615.1 Candidatus Melainabacteria bacterium RIFOXYA2_FULL_32_9 | reverse complement strand
TTCTTCAAGACGTAAGGACTAGATGTTTGTTCTATTGATTTAATGAATCACACTACTAGTTAAATTTTTAGGTTATCTATTCTAATTCAGCTTTAATTAAGCTTATAACTTTTTCTACAACTTCTTCTTTAGCAATTTTAATTTGTTCACCGGTTGATCGAACTTTTATCTCTACTAAACCTTCATTAATAGTTTTTCCAACAGTTATTCTAATAGGAAAACCTATTAAGTCAGCATCTTTAAACTTAACTCCAGCTCTTTCACCTCTATCATCGAGAACAACCTCTATTTTATTTTTATTTAGCTCGTTATAAAAATCATTAGCCACTTCCCACTGTAAGTTATCCTGGACATTAACAGGAACTATAGCAACTTGATAAGGGGCTATAGCCATTGGCCATTGTATACCGTTTTCATCATGATATCTCTCGATAGCAGCTGCTGCTGTTCTTGAAACACCAATTCCATAGCAACCCATTATGAAAGGTTTTTCTCTACCATTTTCATCAGTAAAAGTAGCATTCATTTTTTCAGAGTATTTGGTTCCAAGTTTAAATATGTTACCTACTTCAATACCTTTTGTTATTTCAAGCTTGCCATCACATTTTGGACATAACTCTCCAGCTTGAGCAAGACGGGTATCAGCGATAACCTTTGTTAAATTAACGTCCTGATCCCAATTTGCTCCAACAAGATGCTTATCTGTTTTATTTATGCCAACTATGAAATTTTTAAGATCAGTAATACTGCAATCGCCAATTACTTTAACATCAATACCATTTGGGCCTATAAATCCTGAAGCAACATCAAATCCGAATTTTCTTGTTAATTCCTTAACTTCTTCATCACTTGCAATTCTAATGTCATTGCCCTCAAGAGCATTTTTCAATTTAGTTTCTTCTACAGCCAGATCTCCCCTTATCAGAGCAAGAACTGGTTGGTCATCAACTATATAAACCAAGGTTTTACATATTGTTGATTGAGGAACATTGAAGAATTGCGATAATTCTTCTATAGTTCTAACATTTGGAGTATCAACTTCTTTTGACTCAGCAAATCCACCATTAGTCTCTGCCGGGAGTAATCTTGATTCTGCTCTGTTTGAATTTGCTGCATAATCACAACTATCACAGTATAAAACATCATTTTCGCCACTTTCAGTTCTGGTTAAAACCATAAATTCGTGACTGACGTTTCCTCCAATTGCCCCGCTGTCACTTTGCACCATTCTTGTTTCAAGACCACATCTGAGGAATATTCTTGTATATGCTTCTATCATTTTATTATATGATTCATCAAGACCAGCTTCACTGGCATCAAAACTGTAAGCATCTTTCATTATGAATTCTCTGCCTCTTAAAAGACCAAAGCGTGGTCTAATTTCATCTCTAAACTTGCTTTGAATCTGATATAAATTAACAGGAAGTTGTCTATAGGACTTAATTTCATCTCTTGCAAGAGCCGTAATAATTTCCTCATGGGTTGGCCCTAGAGCAAGAACTCTTTCATGCCTATCTTTTAATCTCATTAGTTCTTTTCCATAGGCTTCCCATCTTCCGGATTCTCTCCACAATTCTTCCGGCTGTAAAATTGGCAGAAGCAGTTCCTGAGCTCCTGATTTATCCATTTCTTCCCTGACTATATCCTCAATCTTTTTTAAGACTCTCCACATCAACGGTAAAAATGAATAAACACCACTTGTCAGTCTTCTTATATATCCAGATCTTACTAATAATTGATGACTTACCACTTCTGCATCTGCAGGATTTTCTCTTAAAGTAGTTACAAATAAAGTTGACATTTTCATAGGTGAAAAACCTCTTCAAATATAGTTAATACCATTTGCAATGCTAATGATATCATAAATATAATATTGTCTCGACAAGTTTTAATGTTAGCTATAGTCACATAAATAGAGCATACTTATTGTTTATTCTGTCATTTTATTAATTCTTAGCTGAAACAATTCCTATATTTTTAACTTTCTTTTGTGCTTTATCCACCAGCAAAACAAAATCTGTATAGTTATAAAAAACATATTTCGAGTTCATGGGCTCTATTTTATAATTAGATCCGTATAACTTAAGGGCCTCTTGCAAAGTTAAACTTTGTGGAACCAGATTTATCCAGCTAAGTAAGCCACTATTAAAAACAACTACCACTTTTTTATAGTAAGTTTTAGCTTTTCCAAGCTCATTATCGAGAGTATAAATAGAAATTTTATCAAACTTATCCTTTTTAAAAGCTTCTAAATCAGGATATTTAGCTTGAA
This sequence comes from Candidatus Melainabacteria bacterium RIFOXYA2_FULL_32_9, assembly GCA_001784615.1. Taxonomy (NCBI): domain Bacteria; kingdom Bacillati; phylum Candidatus Melainabacteria; species Candidatus Melainabacteria bacterium RIFOXYA2_FULL_32_9. Next base: position 9,596 of record MFRQ01000045.1, on the reverse strand, counting down.
AGTCTATTTCTAGAGTAATTCCGGGCTTTAAATTAAGAAAATTTGTCTTTCCTAAATCTTTTAATGAAGGAATCCCATTTATAACGGTTAATTTATGATTTTTTAAATCAGGAATATCGAAAATATTTATACTTTTTGCAGAAGTATGCTTCTTATCAGTAGCAATATTAAAGAAATCATAATCATAATAATCTAAGGTTTTACTGTAATTTGAATTAATATTACGTGGTTTACCATATAAGTCAATTATTTTAGACATTTCAATTTTATTAACAATACCAAAATCAATCCAATCCAGTTTTTTATCTCTAAATCCAACTCTTATTCTTTTATAAACCTCGTTACTAGTAGGCTCTGTGTTAATTATAATAATATTTTTATCGATACTTTCTGGTTTAGCATCAGGTATTAACTTAATGAAATCATCAACTGTAGTTGTCCCAAATTTTAATTTATCAAGCTTATATCCTGAAATATTGCGCCAATCAAGAACATTGTCAGGGAATTTGCAAGCAGAAACTAACACTACTGCTATCAATAAAACTATTATTTTGAGTTTTTTATGACAATTTTTCATCAAATAACTCTTTAACTTATTTATATTAATTATTATAGCGAATGTTTAAATGGAGTGCTTAATTTATTTTTGTCATGTATAAACTCAAGTTGCTGGCTATATAAATTTTTGCTTATAGATTGCCACGCAAGTATGATTATTTCTTAAAGTCACGATTTATGGCTCGCAATGACAGCGCGAAGCACCTCGCGACACACACGATTATTTAAGTAGCAACTTGAGTTATGTACAAATTTAATTCTTCCTCAAAAGCAGTTAATAATTCTGATTCAGGAACTTTTTTTATGATTTCACCTTTTTTGAAGATAAATCCTTCACCTATGCCGCCAGCAATGCCGATGTCTGCTGCTTTAGCTTCACCGGGACCATTAACGGCACAACCCATTACTGCTATTGTTATTGGAGTTTCAATATTTCTGAACTTTCCTTCTACCTTTTTAGCCAGATTAATAAGATCAATCTGACATCTGCCACAGGTTGGACAGCTTATTAGATTAATTCCTCTTTGCCTTAAGTTTAGAGCTTTCAGAATTTCATACCCAGCATAGACCTCTTCTATAGGATCGTCAGTCAGAGAAATTCTGATTGTATCTCCCATACCTTTAGCTAAAAGAGTTCCTATCCCAATAGACGATTTTACAAGGCCTGTTTTAAGTGTTCCAGCTTCCGTAACACCAAGGTGTAGTGGATAAGGAACAAGAGAAGCAATTTTTTCGTAAGCTTCTATCATTGTAGGAACACTACTGGATTTTAGAGAAATTTTCATTAAATCAAAATCAAGATCTTCAAGTATTTTAATGTGTCTCATAGCACTAATAACAAGACTATCAGCAATATCATCAGGATTATGAGAAAGATCTTTTTCTAGTGAACCAGAATTAACTCCTATTCTAATAGGAATTTCTCTAGCTTTAGCGAGTTTTATAACTTGCTCTACATACTCTTGTTTGCCTATATTACCAGGATTTAGTCTTAATGCATCGATCCCTTGATTTATAGACTCAATTGCAAGCCTATAATCAAAATGAATATCAGCAATAAGAGGAATTCTTATCTCTTTTTTGATGTTACCAATTGCTTCAGCAGCTTCTTTGTTTAAAACTGCAACACGAACAAGTTCACATCCGGCTTCAGTTAGCCTATTTATCTGATCAATAGTAGCTCTAACATCTCTAGTGTCAGTATTACACATAGATTGAACAGAAATAGGAGCATCTCCACCTATCTCTATATTGCCTATCCTGATTTTTTTAGTTTCTTTTCTTTTTATCATCATTATTTATTTTATCTTGAGATCCTTCATTGCTTTCAGAATGATAATAGAAGGATTTATTACCTGCCAGTTGAGCCAAACCCACCCGATGACCTTGCTGTCGCTGTTAGCTCTTCAATTTCTATAATATCTGCCTTTTGAACAGGAGCTATTATCATTTGAGCAATTCTGTCTCCCGGCTGAATCGTGTATGTTTCCTGAGAAAGATTTATCATCGGCACACACACTTCACCTCTATAGTCCTCATCTATAGTTCCAACGCAATTAACCAGGGTCATCCCATGCTTAATAGAAAGTCCTGACCTTGGTCTAATTTGGGCTTCAAAACCATGAGGAAGCTCAATAATTATTCCCGTTGGAATAAGTTTTCTTTCAAAAGGTTTAAATTCTACAGGTTCAGATATTGCAGCAGTTAAATCCATCCCAGCTGAACCCTGAGTCGCATATTCAGGTAAACTTATATTATGTTCAAGTCTTCTAACTTTTAATTTTATATTAGATTCCATATTTTAATTCCTATATTTCTCCCCTAGTAATACTCTGACATAAAAATAATGATGATTGTTGCAGGAGGGTGTGTTCTCGGAGGAACCTTGCCTGTCTAACAGGCACAGTAACGGAGAGAATATACCATCCTAAACCTCACTAACAAGACAGACTCAACTCCTTAGGCGCAAATTCATAAGGACATACCAACGATAACCCAAGATATTTGGTATCAAGCATATGTTTACTGAGTCTTTGAATATCATCCTGAGTTACTTTATCAATCGAATCACAAATTTCTTCAATCGTTAATACTTTATTGAAATACAGCTCTGCTCTACCGTTTTTACTCGCTCTATATTTAGTTGATTCTGATCCAATTAGCAAACTTCCTTTGAGTTGAAGCTTTGCCTGCTCAAATTCATTATTTGAGAGTCCTGATTCTCTTACTTTTTCAAATTCATCCAGAGTCAGTTTTATCACCTCATCCACATTTACAGGACTGGCACAGGCATATACCCCAAATATACCAGAAGAACGGTATAAAGCCTCATAAGTATTTATTGAATATACGAGACCTCTTTTCTCCCTTATTTCCTGAAACAACCTTGATGCCATGCCACCACCCAAACAAACATCTATAATGGCTGAAGTATAACGATCCTGATCTAAAATTGAAATTCCTTTTAAGCCAAAACAAATATGGGACTGTTCTATTTCTTTTTCGCAAATCTTAACCTCAGAATTAACTGTTGGAATTGGTAATTCTGGAGTTTTTATAGCTTCTTTATGCTGGCAAATAATTTCATTTAATTGATTCATAATAGTATCTTCATCAAAATTACCAGCTATAGAAACAATTATATTATTAGGAACATAATATTTATCAACAAAATCAATAATATCGTCCCTTGTAATTCCTGAAATACTTTCTTTTATTCCTGTAATAGGTTGAGATAAAGGATGTCCCTTCCAAAAAGACCTGATTAGAAGATCATGCACAAGCTCATCAGGTGTATCCTCATACATTTTGATTTCTTCTAATATAACTTGCCTTTCTAACTCAACATTTTTACCATCATAAACAGAATTAAAAACCATATCAAGAAGGACATCTAAGGCAACAGAAACCTGATTACTTAATACTTTAGCATAATAGCAAGTTGTCTCTTTCTCTGTAAAAGCATTTATACTTCCGCCTGTACACTCAATTGCCTGGACTATATGTTCAGAGGTCCTGTTTTGTGTTCCTTTAAAAACCATATGCTCTATGAAATGACATATGCCATTTAATTCGATTTTTTCTATCCCGGAGCCTACATCTATCCATACCATTACTGTTGAAGAGTAAGCTTCTGGCATATATTCAGTTATTACTCTTATTCCATTAGGCAATATCGTCTTTTTAATCATATTTAGTTTCACTTTTATAAATTTATTTCCTTTTATACTTTAACATAAAAGCCACTCATAAACACTTTAAAACCCTGTCTGCTTTTAAATCAGTTCTTAAATAACCCAAAAGCCTACTCAACTTGAATTGCTAATTAATTTTAGCCAAAATTCTCAAAAACCCACTCCTGCCACCCTAAAAGTGGGTAAAGGGTAAAACCCTTTACCAAATCTATATAATTTTTGAGAATTTTAATTCAGTTATATCAAGCTTTTTATTGATCTAGCAATTCAGGTTACTCAACTATTTTTAATATAGATAAATATCACTATATGTAATAAAATAATTAATTATATAAACACTTTAAATATGGAATTAAGAAGATGGAAGATAAAAATATAAATTTAAATAAAGAACAACTGGAAAAATTACTTCAGCTTGCAGGCGTAGACACTTCAGTAAATCAGGATACAAGCACCGTAACTCGTGCACTTATTGAACTTGAGAAAAAATTATCCCTGTCTCAATGTGCAAAAAGTGAAGTAGACTTAACTCATATTCCTTCTGTACTGATAATTGATGATCTTGAATTATCCATTTATCAGTTAAGTCTTCTTCTAACAAAGTCCGGATACAATGTTTACATAGCAAGAAATTTTGAAGAAGCACAAGATCAGTATAAAAAACGTCATTATCAATATGTGTTGCTAGATCTATTTATGCCAGAACCTGAGCATGGTTTAACATTGTTAGAAACCTTCAATGCTGCAGAAAAAACAAAGCAGGATAGTACGAAAATTATCGTAATTTCAGGAACTGATGATAAAAAATTAATTAGTGAGTGCTTCATAAAAGGTGCCAATGAATTTATAGAAAAAACCCCTGAATGGCACAAGAATATTCTTAGACATATCAGATTGCTTGAAGGCCAAAGACACGGCAACAATATGGAAATTGTTTCCAACATTGAAGATAAGGAAAGAAAGATTGTTTCCATAGAGGTTAACAATCTACATAGAGATTATGTAGCCCAGGAGCTTGAAAAAGAACTCTTAACACTTATAAACTCCGGTTACAACAATATCATAATTGACATGAAGAATGTATTTAACATTACTTCTAAAGGAATTAACACTTTGATTTCGGGTTTTAAAGTTTGTACCGAATATAATGGTTCATTTAAACTTTGTAATGTAAGAACATCAGTTAATGAAGCTTTATCTTATGTATTCCTGGATAATGCATTACAAATACATAAAAATAAAGAATCTGCCTTAAGTTCCTTTGATGACATTTAAAACAATAATTTGATTCAGATTTTTAACCAAGCAGGTTCTTACTTCTAAATAATTTTTATTTGTATAAGCTTAAAATTTCTACGACATAAGGATGAAATTTTAGGCTTACTATTAATTTTTATTAAGTTTATCAGATATAATTGAATAATAAATTATAAAAAACATGACATTAAGATTTTTAAAATTAAAATTATATCTAAATATCGCTGTCGTTGATTTTTGAAGGTAGGCAAATATGGTTCTAAATAATATTGCGAGTTTTGTTAACAGAGTATTTCAACCAGTCCAAACAAAAGCTATAACTCCTGTTAAAACAAATCAATCTTATAATCCCTTTACTTCCAGTCATTTTCTTAAATCAGATGACCAAACACAAAATACTTACGGAAAAAATACACCTGTACACGGCGGATTTTTTGCCGGTTACTACAATGGAAAGCCTAACATTGTAGGTACAAGGCTCTTTCTTGAGGTTTAAATATAAATGATTAATATATATATTTCTGCCGACATTGAAGGAGTGAATAATGTTGTTTATCCTCATCAGACCGAGGTTTCTGGTGGGGAATCATATTTTTTGGCGTTAAAACAACAACATGAAGAATTAAACCGGATAGTTGAAGGTTTACTAGAAGCTCAAGTTGATAAAATTACCATAAATGATGCTCATGGCACAATGGAAAATCTTCATATATCAAAACTTAGCCCTAAAATAGAGCTGATAAGCGGTAAACCTAAACCTGTTTCAATGTTATCAAATTTAGATGAATCCTATTCCTGTGTATTCTTTACCGGTTACCATGCAAAAGCCGGTTCTAAAAAAGGAGTTTTAGCTCATACTTTTTCTACAATTTTTAATTATATTAAACTAAATGGAAATCTGGTGGGAGAAATTGAGTTAAATGCAATATATGCAGGACATCTAGATATCCCTGTAGCCTTAGTCACAGGAGATGATGCAACTTGCAATGAAGCTAAAGATGTTTTAGGCAATATAAAGACAGTTTCCACTAAAACCGCAATATCAACTACGGCGGCAAAATGTAAATCTAATGAAGCATTATTTCAAGAATTGAAATCAGCAGCTTATGAAGCTGTAAAAAATCATCAGAATTGGGCTTTATATAAGAAAAATCCTTCATATGTAATAGAATTAGACTTTAGAGATAGAAAATTGGCAGATATTATTGAATTATTGCCGAATATTGAGAGAATATCTGCATCAACAGTAAAATTTGAATCTAATAACTATCAGGAAATTTATAAACTACTGCAATTTTTATCAGCAACTCTGTTTTATATCAAGTAAAGAGTAAGGAAAAATTCTTAATGGATGTCATGCCAAACTTGTTTCGGCATCTATTTAATATTCGCGCTAAGTTTATAAACAGGTTAGATCCCGGGTCAAGCCCGGGATGACTTTTCAACTATAATTTTATGCATAAAACTTTTTCTTGCTCACTTAAGATTAAATTTTTTGGAATAAGATTGCCTGTCAGAAGCACAAACCAATAATCAATGATTCTTGTATGTCAAAGAAAGATGATTATGCTAATGTCTTGGTTTTCTTAAGAAGTGGATAGCCCATTTCTTCTCTTTGAGCTACATAAAGCTTAGCTACACCTTCTGCCATTCTTCTAATTCTATTTATGTAATTAGTTCTTTCATCTTTACTTATAACGCCTCTTGCATCAAGGAGATTAAAAGAATGTGAGCATTTTAAAACATAATCATAAGAAGGGAGAACTAATTTGGCTTCTAAATTGTTGTTTGCTTCTTTATTATATAGATCAAACAGCTGGAATAGTATTTCAGGAGTTGCTACTTCAAAGTTATATTCTGATTGTTCAACCTCATTTTGATGATAAATATCGCCATATTTTAATGTATCATTCCATTGAACATCGAAAACACTGTCAACATTTTGTAAATACATAGCAATACGCTCAAGTCCATAAGTAAGCTCAAGTGCTACAGGCTTTACATCAATACCTCCAGCTTGCTGAAAGTATGTAAACTGAGTAACTTCCATGCCATCAAGCCAGAATTCCCAGCCTACACCCCAGGCTCCAAGAGTTGGAGATTCCCAGTTATCTTCAACAAATCTTATATCATGCTTGCTAAGATCAATTCCTAGATATTCAAGACTTCTTAAATACACACCCTGAGCATCTTCAGGTGATGGTTTTAATATAACCTGATACTGAAAATAGTGCTGAAGCCTATTTGGATTTTCCCCGTAACGACCATCGGTTGGACGTCTACAGGGCTCCACCATTGCAACGTTCCATGGCTCAGGGCCAAGTACTCTTAAAAATGTAGCCGGATTCATAGTACTTGCGCCTTTTTCTATATCATAAGGCTGTTGTATTACACAACCATAATTTGACCAATATTCGTTAAGTTTATGTATTAATTCTTGAAAAGTTAAACTCATTTTTTATCCTTTTAGTTCCTGAATACCATTATATTTTATAATAATTAGCCCTTTTTCTCAAATAGATTGTTAGCCAATAAACGGGTTACTTTAGTTACATCAATATGCTTGTTATTTAACATAAGCAAGATTACTAAAACTCTGCATAAAATTTATATATCTCTGCAAGAAAATAAATATAAAACACAAACTAAAAAACGCTAGTATATAATGACTTACGGATGTGAGAACGTCAATTAAAACTATTAGTGCCATTGTTTGAGCCCGCCCCGCCAAAGGCGGGTAAGGGCGAGTTTGGCACGGTGAACTTTATGAGAAAGGATTCAAGTTCTCAACAGCCGTAAATATCTGCTGGGTTTTTGTTTCTTTTTGGTGCTAACGCACGAATTTAAGTCCCCGCTAAAATAATCGAGGACTTAATGGTGCAGCTTGTAAATAAACCTCTTGAGAAACTGCTAATCTTTTGCAACACTTAATCCTGCAATATAGCCTGTTGACCAGCAGGCTTGAAGGTTAAAACCACCTGTAAATCCGTCTATATTTAGAACCTCTCCACAGAAATAAAGATTATTTACAAATTTTGATTCCATTGTTTTTGAGTTAACTTCATCAAGCTCAACTCCGCCTGCTGTTACAATTTCTTCTTCCGGTTCAGGGAATTTAACAGATAATTCTGCTTCTGTAAATAATTGGGTAATTATTTTCCTATCTTCTCTTGTTATCTGGCTTGCTTTTTTCTCCGAATCTATAAGTTCTATCCCAAGAAGTGTTGTAACAACTGACTTTGGAGCGTATTTTTTAAGTATATTCTCTATACTCTTTTTAGAATTTTCTTCTAATTCTTTTAAAAGGTCTTTATCAAACTCTTCTCTAGTCATATTTGGTGCAAAATTCAACTTTAATATAATTGGAGAACATTCATCGTAATCTAAGAACGCACAATAAGAGGAAACTTTAAAAACCAGAGGACCTGATATTCCCTTATGAGTGAAAACGAAGTCACCAACCGAGCTTATAATCTTATTTTTTTCAAAAAATGCTGTTATCCTGACATCCTTTAGAGATACACCTGCTAAACTTGAAGGCCATATTTCCTTCACTACAAAAGCTGTAAGAGACGGCTTTAACTTAGTTACTTTATGACCAAGATTTTCAGCAAAGTCATAACCTGAATTTGGAGGTCTTCTATAATTTCCCCCTGTTGAGATAATAATTTTATCATATTCAGTGGATTTATCTCCCGTATAAACTAAAAATCTGCTATCATTTCTCTCTATTCTTATAACTTGTGTATGGTTTTTTATTTTAATTCCGAGTTTTTCAGCTTCTTCAATAAGCATATTTCTAACATCATTAGCATCATTTGATTCTGGAAATACTCTATCATCTCCTTGAGTGTATAATTTGGCTCCATGTGACTCAAAAAAATCTATGGTTTCTTTAACACCAAACTTATTGAACACTGAATATAGAAATTTCTCGCCTCTTGGATAGTTTGCAGCAAGTTTTTTGTAGTCATAAGTAGCATTTGTTAAATTACATCTACCATGCCCTGTCCAGAGAAGCGTTTTTAGAACTTCACCTTTTTCTAATATATCAATATTTAAATTACCAGCTTTATTCTCAGCTGCTACTATTGCAGCCATAAAACCACCCGGTCCTCCACCTATTATTGCTATTTTAGTCATATTTATCCTATTAATTCTTTTACAAGTTTAAAATATACTACAAATTATACTATTCAAGTGGCTATTTGCATAAATTTTCAGTGTGAACTTCAGCCCACTCTATACACTACCACTATCAATACTTTGAGATTGTTTCGCAAGAATAATTAAAACAAGTTGTCATGTTAAATGGCTCACAATGACTATAACCTCCTTGAGATTATTTTTCAGAATGATAATAGTATTACTGGAATAATTGATGATTTAAATTTACTAATACTCTGTTAAATAAATTATGATGAGGAGTTAATTTCTTCCCTCGCTGTCCTCGGATGCTATGCATCCTGCGGAGGCTCCTCCAGAAACAAACTCCTCTCAGTTAATTTTACAAAGTATTAAACTTGAGTTGCTAAATAGGCAAATTTAGCTTCTGTATTAGATTATAAGCACAAAGTATAGAAAATA
>MFRQ01000044.1 GCA_001784615.1 Candidatus Melainabacteria bacterium RIFOXYA2_FULL_32_9 | reverse complement strand
AAGGAGCTGGATAAAGATTTAGTTAGGTACATTCAGAAGGCTAGACGTGGGAAGCACAAACTTGATCCTGAAATTGTCAAAAATTATATAGAAAAAGGGGCTAATGTTAATTCTAAATATATGTTTGGTGACTCTCTTCTCATGATGGCTGAAAATAATGAAAAAGTAGTAAAGCTTTTACTAGAAAATGGTGCTGATCCCAATGCTAAAAATGATAAGGGTGTTGCTCCTTTGCACAAGGCTTCTATAAGAGTAGCAAAAGAGCTTATTAAATATGGTGCTAATTTGAATATTCAAGATAAAGATGGTAAAACTCCTCTTCATTATCACTATTATAATGAAGAAATGACTGAATTATTAATAAAGCAGGGTGCTGATGTTAACGCCAGGGATAATGATGGTAGAGCACCTCTTCATAATGAATATCTTAGTAAAGATGTTGCAGATTTATTAATAAAAAATGGTGCTGATGTTAATGCCAAAAGTAATGATGGATTTACTCCTCTTTATTTTGCAGCTGTATTTTCTGGGGAAAAGGAAATAGTAGAATTATTACTGAAGAATGGTGCTGATGTTAACGCCAGAAAGAATGATGGTAGAACACCTCTTCATAGGACTGAGAATTTAGAAGTAGCAGACTTATTAATAAGAAATGGTGCTGATGTTAACGCCAGAGATAATAATGGCAAAACTCCTCTTTATACGGTTCAAACTTTAGAAATGTTAAACCTTTTAATTAATCATGGTGCTGATGTTAATGCTAAAGATGAGGATGGTGTAACTCCTTTATCTAGGGTTTTTATTGATGACTCTTTAATTCCACAAAAAATTAAAGAATTAGTAAAATTTCTACTCGAAAAAGGAGCAGATCCTAATATTCAAGATGAAAATGGTGATACTCTTTTGCATAAATCCTTGAAAGGTCGATGTCGGGATATAGAAATAACAGAAGCTTTAATAAAGCATGGTGCTGATATTAATGCCAAAGATAAAGATGGTAAAACACCTATTCATAGGGTTCAAACTTGGGAACAAGCAAGGACTTTAGTTAATCACGGTGCTGATCTTCACATCAAGGATAATAATGGTAAAAAGCCTTATCAGGTATTAAAAGCAGAGGATACCGAAATATCAGAGTTTCTGGAAGAGAAAACAATAGGCAGGGCCCTCTATGCTTTTAAGTTTTTTGGTTTTAGGTTTCTAGTCCCCAGTTTTTTAAGGTTTTAGGTTTTTAATCCTCAATTAAATAGTCGATAATTGATTTTTTCTATATTAACCAATTTAAGTTAGCGAAGAAAAATATTCAACTTGTTTGAATATTTTTCCTGCTTAAGTTATCTTATTGGAGGAAACAGTACTTGATTAGCAAGGGTATAACTTATGAATACATCTATAAAATTTTCTAAAATGCACGGCTTAGGAAATGATTTTATTCTTATAGACGGGGATGAATTTCAAAAACACAATCTTAAATATGAAGAACTTGCTAAAAAAATATGTGATAGAAATTTTGGTATTGGTGCAGATGGCTTAATTATCGTTAATCCTGTAGAAATAAAAGCTGACACTGATACTAGTTGGAGAATTTTTAACTCTGATGGTTCTGAACCTCAGATGTGTGGAAATGGTATTCGTTGCTTTGCAAAATATGTTTATGAAAAAGGTATAGTTAATAAGAAAAAATTTACAATTAGTACTTTAGCCGGAATAATCACTCCTGAAATTCTTGATAATGGAGAAATAAGAGTAGATATGGGCAGCCCCATTTTTGAAGCTTCAAAAGTTCCAACATCTATAAAAGAGTTAGACTGTGTTATTGATTATCCTGTTGAAGTAAAAGGTAAAGAATTTAATATAAATGCTGTTAGTATGGGGAATCCGCACTGTATTATTTTCACAGAGGAAGATACAGCTAAATTTGCAAAAGAATATGGTCCTGAGATTGAAATTCATGAATTATTTCCCGAAAAAACAAATGTAGAATTTGTTAAAATATTATCAAGAGACAATATTAAAATTGATGTCTGGGAAAGAGGTTGTGGTATAACTCTAGCCTGTGGAACCGGGGCTTGCGCATCTGTCGTGGCAGCAATTGTAAACAATCTTGTAGATAATACCGTTGTTGCTAATTTACCTGGTGGAAGCCTTAAAATAGAATGGAATCAGGGTAAAGAAGGGAACAGGGTATTCATGTCAGGCAAAAGTGAATTTGTTTTTCATGGAGAATACTTGTTAACAAATTAATTTTGTTCATGTTAATATATAACCTTAAAAGTTACGAATTATTTGGAGGTATAAAATCCCTTGAGAAAGTACGAATTAATATGTATTATTAAAACAAACCTTGATATGGAAGGTATAGAGCAAGTTACCCAGAATATTAGCGATAATATCGTAAATATGGGTGGTCAGATATTAAATGTTGACAAGATCGGTCGTAAAAAATTAGGTTATGAAATTGACAAATTAAGAGACGGTTTTTTTGTGGTATTTAATATTGAATTACCTGAAAATAAAGTGGCTGATTTGAAAAGATACCTTAAACTGAACGAAGATGTAATTAGAGAACTAACAACGGTTCAGGAAAAAGTAAAGGTTGCTAGCTAAATTATCCCTGTGTCATCCCCTAAGATGCTCTTACGCTTTAGGAAACAATATTGAAGTATATTGAGCTATAAGAGACAAATTGGAGTAAATAAATGAGTATAAGTAAAATTGTAATAATGGGAACAGTTGTTAGAAATCCTGAAAAGAGATTTACTAGCAATAATTTGCCAATAACATACTTTACAATTAATACAGGGAAGAATGATGAGCCTTCTCTTATAAGAGTAATGGCAGTTGGAAAACTTGCCGATACAGCAGCTGATTCAGCCAAAAAAGACAAGGTTGTTATTGTAGAAGGCAGGTTGCAAAATAGCGTTATAAAGACAAATACAGGCGAAGAAAAGAAAATCATCGAGATAAATGCTAAAGCTATTGAAGTTGTTAATGAAGCAGCTTTAGCTGGATCAGAATACCAGAATGTTGAAGATCTCGGTTTTAATGAAGAAGAACTTAGTGCTGATGAATTAATTGGTGAAGACGAAATACCATTTTAGAAAGGGAATTACAAACAATGGCAAGAATGACAGCAAATGATAGAAAAAAGCATAAACCCTGTAATTTCTGTGCGGATAAAATGGAAGTAATTGATTACAAAGATACTCTCAGATTAAAAAGATACTTAACTGAGAGAGGTAAGATCCTTCCAAGAAGAATCACAGGAACTTGTGCACGTCATCAAAGATTATTATCAACTTCAGTTAAGAGAGCAAGAGAAGCTGCTTTAATTGGCTATATTTTTGAAGGTTAATTTCTCTACCTCTTTTAACTCTATATATTTAATTATTAAGTCCTCACACCTTTTTGCTTAATTGTAGTATATTATTAGGTAAGCTGTGTGAGGTTAAGCTTTTTAATTTTAACTAAATTCGAGTTTATTGAAATACGAGATTATCTTGGAAAATGGAAAAATCAGTAGGACAACCAAATCTTGAACTTAATAAGGTTATTGAGGATTCGAGGAGAAAAATTCGGGAAAATTCTCATGATATAGATGCTTATATTGTACTTGGGACTACATTAGCTATTTCCGGCAGGCTTGAAGATGCTTTAAAAACGTATAAAGAGCTTCTTAATCTTGATCCTGGAAATATACAGGCTTTGATAAATATTGGTAGTACACAGTTTTTAGTTGGTAATGCAGATGAAGCAATTGATAGTTATAGAAAAGCTATAAAGCTAAATCCTAAAAATGCTTCTGCATATATGAATCTTGCAAATATTTATGCAGAAACAGGTAAATATGATGAAGCTATTGAATGTTATGAAAAATCTATAGCAATTGATCCTGATAATGTGGATGCCTATTCCGGTTTGGGGCTTACGTTTCAGGATTTGAGAAAATATGATGAAGCTCTTAAAAATTATTATTTTGCTCTCAAATTAGATCCTGAAAATTATGAACATTATGTAAATCTAGCCAGTATATATATGCAAAAAACTCAATTTAAAGAAGCTATTGATTTTTATAAAAAAGCAGTAGAATTTAATAATAATGATTATAAATCTCTTATTTGTATTGGAAATGCCTTATCCGAGTTGAAAAAATATGAGGAATCTTTTGATAATTATCAAAAGGCCTTATCTATCAAGCCTAATTATGCTAAAGCTCATTTATGCTATGGCATTTCGTTATCAGAGTCGGGTAATATTGATGAAGCAATTAGAGAATATAGAAAAGCAATAGAATTAGATCCTAAAGATTCCAAAATATATGTAATTTTAGCCAATATTATGGTAGAAAAAGGCTTGTATCAGGAAGCTATTGATAATTATAAAAAGGCTATAGGATTTGATGGCAAAAATGTGCTAGCATATGTTGCACTTGGAAATACGTTAGTATTAATGGATAATCTTGAAGAGGCAATTAATTATTATAGAGAAGCTAGTCGTCTCGATCCTGATAATGATGAAATATATATGATTTACGCAGATGCGGTTGATGAATATGCTTCTGGTTCAAATAATATAACCGATAATAAGGAGGAATAATGAGGGGAAATTATAGAAGACCTGGTAGAAATAGTTCCACTCTTGAGATGTCTGATAGATTAATAAGTTCTATTAGTTATTTGACGATGGGAATGTTAGGATTTATCTGGATAATTTTTGCGAAGGTGACAGGCAGGTCGATAAAGCCTTTTGTTAGGTTTCATATATTTCAGGCAATATTTATTTCGATAATAGTTTATTTATTCAATATTTTGATGGGGATTTTCCTGAATATTATTATGTATGTTCCTGTAGTTAAGAATATTATTGGCTTTTTAGTATTTTATTTGGCTCAGGATCCATTAATATTTGGATTCTCAATATTACACTTTGGTTTTATGGTATTCATTGCTTATTGTGCTTGGTTTGCTTTTCTCGGCAGATATGCGGAAGTGCCATGGATATCAAAAAATGTCAGGCAGTTAATATAGAATTTTAGAGCAGCTGATTTTTATAGATTTACTTAGCAATATTCCTATTTTAATATGATTCAAGTGGTTTAATAATTGGAATTAGAGTTTTCAATAATATAAAGGGATGATTTTTATCATCTCTTTAGTTTTGGACTTTTAGATTATTAGGAATAATGGGTATTTTGTCTTGTTAGCTCAAATTTATTCTCTAAAAATTCAACCAAAATGATGATAAATTGGGAAAATACTAAAGTTTTTAAAAGGGGAACCGATATACATAACATGGAGAGATACTCTCAGTCTGTTATGTATAAGGAAACCATATATGATAGAGGGAAGGTTTAAGGATTTAAATATATCCTTATCCGGGAATGATGTTAGCCTAGTTTTAAAATTAGCACGGCAGTCTCATGAAAATTATTTGATAAGATCTTTAGAAAAAGATCTTGAGAGTGCTGTTTTATATTATCTTGAAGCTATAAAGTTAGATCCCTCAATCCCGGAAGCATATTGTAAACTTGCAAGTTTATTGTGGGAAAAGGGTCAAATTGATGTTGATTCTGCATTAGATGAATGTAGAAAGGCAATGAAAATTGATCCTAATTCTTCTGTTGCAAGACTTTATGCGGGAAATTTCCTTAAAGCAGCAGGAAGGTTTGAAGAAGCAGAAAAAGAATTTTTAGAAGCTATTAAAATAAACAAGTTTTTCTCTGCAAAGCCAAGAATTGCTCTTGGAGTAAATATTATTCAGAAGATGCAGACATCTGCGTCCAATATAAATGAGTTAGCCAGAGGTCTGTATTATTTTTGTTCCGGAATTGTAATGATCTTATGGGATTACAATTCTCTTAGGATGCTTTGCAGAAGTATTATTGAAGATATTAAGCTTCTATCGATTAAATTTAACGTCAATTTGTTTAAAAAGCTAAAAAAATATGATCAAGCAATAAGAATATATGAAGATGCGGCAGAAAGAACAGGAAAAATAACTATGTTTTATTCTGAAATAGGTGATTTATCTCTAGAAATAGGTGATTATTCAAAAGCGGTTCAGTATTATAAGAAAACTTTAGAATCTTCTCCGGATAATGTTGTAATCTGGGCTAAATTGACTAATCTTTTACAGACTCAATATAAAGATAATGTTGATGAATTAAAGAGCTGTTATAATCGCCTTGTTGAGTTAGAGCCTAATAATGCAAGAATTTACTATGAATTGGGTCATTTATATTTAAAGCTTGAAGATAGATTTAGTGCAATTAATGCTTTTAGAAGATCCGTTGAAATAGAACCCTCAAATGCTTTTTATCATAATAGTTTGGCTTATGGCCTTGTACAGCTTGAGGATTATAATGGGGCAATAAGTGAGTATCAAAAAGCGATTAAGTTAAACCCTGATAATGAGTGGACATCTATTGTAACACAGGCATTAGGCGCAATTTATCATCAGGTTAAGTGTAATATTGATGCTGCTGTTGTTGCATATCAGACAGCTGTTGTTTTAGATCCGTATAATGTTGATGCATTTATTGCTCTTGGTGAGTTATATCATGAAACAAACGATTTAAACAATGCTATCGATTGTTATTGTGAAGTGATTAAGCTTGATCCTTCTATTCCAAAAGTCTACTGTAATTTTGGTTTAGCTCTTTGGGAAAAAGACTATATTGAAGAAGCAATTGTGGCTTTTCAAAAGGCTGTTACACTTGATCCTAAATATAGTGTGGCTTTAAATAATCTTGGAGTCGTTTGTTTAGATGGTGCAGGAAAGCCTGATGAAGCTCTGATTAATTTTACCAGGGCTATTAAGTGTAATCCTAATTACGCTGCAGCTTATTACAATAAAGGTAGAGCTTATCAGGTTTTAGATAATAAGATGAGTGCTGCAAAATATTATCAAATGGCTATTGATATAAATAAATTCACAAATGAGCTTAATGAACCAGAAGTCGAAGAACGGCTTTACGAATTATTCGCTGTTAAGTAACATCATTATGAATGCAGTAGCAATTTTAAACTTCTGGAGCAGGATTTATATTACTTGTTTTACTAATATTATTAGTGTCTAGATTATTACCAACTTTACTTCTATTTGTTAATTCGTTTATTTTATTAGGGTTAATATTATATTTATTATTGGCTTTACTTAACTGTATAAGGCTGCTTTTTAAGGAATATTGGGCTTTTAATTGTTGCGTGGAAAATAACAGGTTTGTCTTTTTGTATTTATTGGATTCTGATAATTTGCCGTCTTGATTATCATTAATTGGCATTTGAATTTCTTTTATATGATTAATATTGGCTCCAAAGGGATTATAGTTGCTTGTATTAGAATTTGAAATCATTTTTGCCCCTTTATCGGATAAGACTCAAGCTCTCATATATATCATATATATATGAAGTATTTCAGTAGAATTAAATTGCTAGATTTAAAAAAAAGTTTACTTTTTTATATAATTCATAACTTAAGTTATTACCTGTAAGTTTAATGCTTTGAGATTGCCACGGTGCCAGAGGCACAAACCCATCATCAATGATTCTTGTATATTAAAAAAGATTGTTGACAATGTGATAGTGGCTCAGCCACCTCGCAATGACAGTGCGTATTATTGGAAGGGTTGATGACTTGAGAAAAGTGACTGTGTCACCTCGCAATGATATTCAAGATTATTTAAGTAGCAACTTGAGTAATTCATAGTTTATTTAAGATTTTCTTAAAAGTTTTATTTGCCTTAAGTAATGATTTTTGTTAATCATGTATAATAGAGAGTGGTATATATGAGGAAAATTAACTATGGCAAAAGATGTAAGCTTCGATGTAGTTTCTGAATTTGATCATCAGGAATTAGTTAATGCGATAGATCAAGCAAAAAGAGACATAAACTCCCGTTTCGATCTTAAAGACAGCGGCAGTAAACTTGAATTAGAAGGTACGAAAAGTATCGTTATTACGACTACTGATGAATTTAGATTAAAAAATATATTAGACATATTGGAAGCCAAAATGAGCAAAAGAGGTTTGAGCTTAAAAATTCTTGATCCCCAAAAGCTTGAAAGTTCTCTTGGGGGCAATGTAAAACAAGAATTTCTGCTTAAAAAAGGCTTAACTCAGGATTTGGCTAAAAAGATAGTAGCTGACATTAAAGCTACAAAGGTTAAAGTGCAGGCTGCTATTCAGGGAGATCAGGTTAGAGTTTCAGGGAAAGATAAAGATGATCTTCAGGAAATTATCAAGATGCTGAGAGAAAAGCAGGATGATTATAACACTGCTCTTCAGTTTACAAATTATAGGTAGTAATAATCTGTTAAAGTAGTTTTGAGAGGAGTTAATTTCTTCCGTCGGTGCTAATGCACCCTCAAATTGACATGGTGCATAGGCTCCTCCAGAAACAAACTCCTCTCAATTAAGTTAACAAAGAAGTAAGGATATAACTTGAGAATTAAGCCGACTATTGGACTGGTCAATCTTGGATGTCCAAAGAATCTTGTTGATGCAGAAGTAATGCTGGGTATACTTTCTGATAACGGGTATAATATTAACCTTGATGAAGAAGCAGCTGATATTATGCTTGTTAATACCTGTTCTTTTATTAAGGATGCAGAAAAAGAGTCTGTTAAGGCTATTGTGCGTCTTGCGGAGTCTGGTAAGAAACTTATTATCACAGGTTGTCTTGCTCAAAAATACAAAAAAGAGCTTATGGAAGCAGTTCCTGAAGCTTTAGCCGTAATTGGAACGGGTGATATTGATAAAATTGCTCAAATTGTTAATGCTTTTGCAAATAGATCAAGTCAGGCTGTTTATCAGGTTACTGATGACCCTATTTATTTACAAACAGAAAATATAAATAGGTTTCAGATTACAGTTGGTTCAAGTTCTTACATAAAAATTGCGGAAGGATGCGATTATTCCTGTGCTTACTGTATTATCCCTGCCTTGAGGGGAAAATACAGGAGTAGATCTACAGAATCTATAGTTCAGGAAGCCAAAAAACTTGGACAAGATGGGGTTAGTGAGATTATTCTTATAGCTCAGGATACAACAAGTTACGGGAAGGATTTGTATGGTAAGCCTTCATTAGCTGCATTACTTGAAAAACTAAATGAAGTTGAAGAAATTTCCTGGATTAGAGTGATGTATACCTTTCCTTCATTATTGAATGACAATCTAATAAAAACTATTGCTAAACTTGATAAAGTTGTTAAGTATGTCGATATTCCACTTCAGCATAGTCATCCTGATATCTTAAAGTTGATGAATCGTCCGGTTATGGATAATTCTGCTGTCATAGATAAATTAAGGGCCAGTATTCCTGATGTTGCCATTAGAACAGCTTTTATAGTAGGCTTCCCGGGGGAACAGGAAGAGCATTATCAGCATTTATATGAATTTATAAAGAAACATGGATTTGATAAACTTGGGGTTTTTGAGTATTCCAGAGAGAAGAATACTTCATCATACAGTATGAAAAATCAGGTTCCTGCAAAAATTAAAAAACCAAGAAGAAAAGAGTTGATGCAGTTGCAGCAGGGGATTTCAAAGCAAATAAATGAGTCATTTATAGGTAAATCTATTCCAGTTATAGTTGAATCTATAACATCTTCAGGTCAAATAATAGGCCGTAGCTACCGTGATGCGCCTGAAATAGACGGCCTGGTTTATATAGAGACTGAACAACCACTTGTACCCGGTGATATTTGGCCTGTTAAAATAAAAGCTGCAAGTGAATATGATTTATTTGGTATTGTGTAAGATTATTTGATAACTACCAAACAATGGGTACTTTGACCTTAGAACCCCTATTGTTTGCATATATAAAACCATTATCTCTGCCAAATTCATATAATTCTTTCGTTAATCTGACATCGGCATGACAATATTCTTTGATTAAGTCAATTTTATCTTCTTTAAACCATCTTAAAGACTGCAAACCATCAGCTGTTTTGGATACTTCCAGTGTTGCAGTTACCAGATTATCAAGCTTAGGACGAAAGCCTAAAGCAACTTGAGCAATGCGCATCATATCTATCGTTTTTATCGTATTAAAATCTCTGCTTGTATAACCTTTTAAAACGCAGTAATCAAAACTTATTACATTGTAGCCAATAACAGTATCAGCGCTAAAAAGTTCTTCAATTAACTCAGAAACGTTGTCTTCTGTGTAATATTTATATTTACCGGTTGAACAATCACAAGAAACAGCAACAGCCACTTTCATCTCAGGTATATTTCTTATTTCATCAAAGCCTTTCTGGGTCTCTATGTCAAACACAATTATCCTGGATGTCTTATTTTCTAGTATATTCCCTAATTGTAATTGTATTTCTTGCATTTTATTTACCTTTATCATTCTGATAAAGTCGAGTATAGCATATAAGGACAGCGTAAAAAATACTTATGGATTTTTTATTGCGTCCTTAAAATAAGATTTTATGCTTAATTTATAAATTTTGCTTTATATTCTGAAAAAATAGCAACTATCAGTATGTCTGGTTTTTCTAGTAAAAAGAGAGCTTATTATGAAAATTGGAGAGATCAAATGCTTAAGTCTATTCATTCAAATATAAATTCCAGTAAATGTAATACTTTTACCAGTAAAACTCAGCTTGACAAATTCAGAGCCAATACTTTTGTTGATCAGGTTAGTTTTAAAAGCTTAGGGGATAAGTCTAGTAAAGCTGAACATTTGTTTGTTTTTGATCTTGATGGTACGTTTGCCGATGGAAATATGCAGGAAATACAAGAGGCATTGGAACTTAAAAATAAAAAGAATGGGAAATTGGTTTATGCAACAGGAAGAACCCTGGAGCTATACGGGAAACTTGAGGATAAGTTATTAGAAAAAGGCATAAAGTTACCCAGACCCGATTATCTTATAACTAATCATGGGCAATTTATCTATAAAAAGGATGATAATGGCAGTTTTATTTTAGATAATGACTGGAAAATCAGGCAAGAAAATACAGGATTCAACCACGATGATGTTAAAGAAACTATAAGACAGCTAGGACAAACAGATAAGTACCGTTTGCCTGAAAGAGAAGTAGCTAAAATTCCTGATCTGGAAAGCAATAAAAAGCTAGATCCTGAATTTTACAATTCTAAAATAGCTTATTATGAATATGGAGCATCGAAATATTTTCTGGAATTTATGACAATGCCTGATGTAATAGATGAATTTGAGAAAGATTGTTTATCTAAACTGCAAGAAAAGGGTATTAATTCTAGAATAACTCGTGAATATTTTCCAGAAGACAGTATTAATCGTTCTAATAAAGATGATATAAAAGCAAGAGCTCAATATCGTGCTAATGATGAAAAGGCTGTGCATGTATTATTTATAAGTGCAGCCGATAAAAGTGATGCGGTTGAGTACTTGAGAGAAAAGCTTAATGTAAAAAAAGATAACACAATAGTAGCCGGTAATGGTGGTAATGATGCTTGCTTAACTAACAAAGGTTTTTGGTTTATTAGCGTTGGAAATGCAGAAAAATTATTAAAAGATTTTATTAATAAATTGGATAAAAACCTTAAAGAAAGAATTGTTATAGCAACAAAAAAAGGCACTGCCGGTATTCTTGAGGGTTTGAATAAGGTTTTTTCGAAAAAAGATGATCAGGTCATAAACTAGTCTATAGCTCGACAAATAATATGCTATAATTTTCCAAACCTTCATCCTGAGTGACATAGTCACTTTTTCAAGTTATCAATACTTCCAATAATACGTATTGTCATCCTGAGTGAAGCGAAGGATCTTGCCAATTATGAATAATAGCTTTTAATTGTAAAACGGATAGATTGCCACGGGCTAAAGCCCTCGCAATGACAACAAAAATTTATTTGATGGTTCTTTCTAAAATTTTTGTCGGATAGGTTCTATGTTGAATGTCAAGAAGCCAGTGCAAAATTTTCTTGA